>NZ_JAVRKK010000084.1:0-10202 GCF_031962545.1 Candidatus Igneacidithiobacillus taiwanensis | reverse complement strand
GTAGCATGTCCATCGTACCCGTGATTCTGTCTGGCGGTTCTGGAACCCGACTCTGGCCTCTCTCCCGCAACAGCTTTCCCAAGCCCTTTGTGACTTTGCCTGATGGCGAAACCCTCATCCAAAAGACTCTACGCCGCGCCCTACCGCTGCGCGAACAGGCCCCGCTACTCATCGTCACCAACCGGGATTACTATTTTTTGACCCGGGATACCCTAAGTAAATGTGCTCGGACCCATGGACAAGCCATTGGCAACGTCCAATACCTGCTGGAACCAGCCAAACGGAATACGGCGCCGGCTATTGCTGCAGCCGCCCTGTGGACAGCGGCCACTGTGGACCCCGATGCGATTCTCCTGGTACTGCCATCGGATCATCTGATTGAGGACCAACAGCGCTTCACCCAATCGGTGCAAGATGCCAGCGCCCTCGCCGCCGCAGGGTATCTGGTCACCTTTGGCATTGCGCCCACGCTCCCCGAAACCGGCTTTGGGTACATCCAGCAAGGCGTCCAACTAGACAGCGGCTACCATGTGGCGCGATTCGTCGAAAAACCAGATCTGGAAACCGCCCAAAGCTATCTGGCCAGCGGGGAATATCTGTGGAACTCCGGTATGTTCTGCTTTCGTGCCAGCACCCTGATCGAGGCACTCCAGACTCTAAGCCCCGAAATCCTCACAACCGTTCAAAGCTCCCTGGAAACCAGTACTGCTAATGGCGATACCTTGGAACTAGGGGAGGAATTTGCCTTGAGCCCGGATATCTCCATTGACTATGCCGTCATGGAAAAGGCCCAGCAGGTAGCGGTAGTGCGAGCCGGCTTCGACTGGAGCGATCTGGGGGCTTGGTCCAGCTATGGCCTGCTCATGGAAAAGGATGCCCAGGGTAACCAGATCCATGCCCAGGAAACGGTGCTGGTCGATACCCATAACTGCGTCATCCAAAGCCCGCACCGGATCACGGCGACCCTAGGCCTTGAAGACCTCTTGATTGTGGATACCCCCGACGCCCTCCTGGTTGCCGACCGCAATCGAGATCAAGAAGTCAAAAAGATTGTCGAGATACTCAAGATCCGAGATCACGCCTGCACCGACCTCCATACCACTGTCCATCGCCCCTGGGGTACCTATACCACCCTGGAAGAGGGAGATCACTTCAAAATCAAACGCATTGAAGTCAAACCTGGGGAAAAGCTCTCCCTGCAAATGCACTACCACCGCAGCGAACACTGGATTGTGGTCCGTGGTACGGCCAAAATCGTCAATGGCGAGGAAGAAAAACTCATCATGACCAACCAGTCCACCTATATTCCTGCGGGTTGCAAGCACCGGCTGGAAAATCCAGGTAAAATTGAGCTTGTAATGATCGAAGTGCAAAGCGGTTCCTATCTGGGCGAAGACGACATTGTCCGCTTTGATGATATTTACGGCCGTGCTCCAGAAATGGTAACCAGCCCAGCATAAAAAGGAAACTACGTGCTCTCCACACTCTGGGCCAGGATACGGAAAATCAATCGGCTGTTTCTTTGGGTTGTCGTTTTTCCCACCTTTCTAGCGGTGCTCTATTTTGGCATCATTGCCTCCCCCGTCTACATCAGCGAATCCAGCTTTGTGGTCTACAGCCCCAATGAGCAGGTCAGTACCAGCAGTGGGCTGGCTTCCCTGCTCAGTTCCTTTGGAGGAAGCAACTCCACCAGTGCTGCCCAGACCATCAGCGCCTATGTCTCTTCCTGGGATGCCATGATGGCCCTGAATCGAGCCTATAATTTGAAACAGGTCTATGGCAACGACCAGATCGATATCTTCGACCGCTTTGGTGGAATCTTCTACCCCTATAGTTCCTTCGTCCGATTGCTGCGCTATTACCAGAACATGGTGGATGACGTACTGGATACCAGTAATGGCATCAGCAAACTCACCGTCCGCGCCTATTCAGCCCAAGACGCCAAGAAGATCAATGACTTTCTCTTGCAAAAGAGTCAGGATATCGTCAACGAACTCAACACCACCGCCCGCCACAAGGCGGTGTACTATGCAGAACAAGATGTAGCAAAAGCCAAGCGATCCCTGCGAGATGCGACCTTGGCACTGGCAGCGTACCGAAATGCCCACAAGGTCTTCAGCCCCCCCGCCCAAAGCAGCTTGCAGTTGGGTATGGTCAGCAAACTGCAGGATCAGTTGATCACCCAGCAGACCGAGCTGGAATCCATCCTGGCCCACGCCCCAGAAAACCCCCAACTCCCCGTATTACGAAGCAGTATCCAGGCTCTCCGAGGCCAAATCGAGGCAGAAAAATCCAAGGTTACCGGCGATCAGGAATCTCTGGCCAGCAAGGATGTAGAGTTTGAACGTCTGACCGTCAACCAGTTACTGGCGCAAAAGATTCTGGAGGCTGCCGTTACTTCCCTGGAGCAAGCCCGCGTCACCGCCCAGAAACAACAGCTCTATCTGGAAACCATCAGCCGCCCTAACCTGCCGGATGCCCCCCAGCGTCCCAAACGGATTGAGGATATCCTGGCGGTTTTTATCGTTTCCCTCATGGTATGGGGGGTATTGAGCATTCTCTATGCCGGGATCAAGGAGCACCATGAGCGCTAGTAGCAGCCAGGGGACCTTTTGGTTTCAGTTACGCCTGCAGCTGCGAGTCATCTGGGCCTTGATGCTGCGGGAGACTGTCACCCGCTTTGGACGAGAAGGTCTTGGGATGCTATGGATGATTGCAGAGCCGGCGTTATTCGTTATTGGGGTGATGATCATCTTTTCTTTTATCGACACTGGTTATCCCTATGGAATTAGCCCGGCAGAATATCTGGCGGTAAGTTATCCCACCCTCCTCTTTTGGCGCAATGGTACTGGCAGAGTGACCAAGGCCATTGATGTAAATCGAGCCTTGCTGCACCATCAGCCCATAAGACCCATGGATATTATCTATGCCCGTATCCTGCTCGAGTTTTCCAGTGCCATGGGAGTATTTTTATTCCTCTTTCCGATCTTTGTCGTCATTGGGATCTGCCATATACCCGCAAGCATATTTACCATGGCCATTGGGTACCTATTGATCATCTGGTTTTCCTTTTCTTTTGTGCTCATCATGGCAGGGCTAGCAGAGCTTAGCGAAACCATCGAGAAAACCTCTCATATTATACTGTACTTAATGCTTCCATTTAGTGGTGTTTTCATTCCAACATTCCTGGTTCCGCAACCCTACCGAGATTATCTTTTATATTTTCCGTTAATCGATGCAGTGGATTATTTTCATCATGGATATTTCGGTGCAACGGTACCCAGCTATTATCACTTAGGGTATACCGTCGCAGTCCTACTTGCCATGACCGTATTTGGGTTAGCCATATCGGGGTTAGCTATTCAAAGAGTAAGGGCATCCTAGTCATGATTACGACTTATTTCAGACCGAAAAGAAGATGCGTATCTCCATTCTCAGGTTCCCCAGGTGAAGTGGAAAGAGCATGGGGCCCATCAGGCGACTGTTCCCTGGTCGCGGGAAGGAACCTATTGCTAAGGCCCTAAAAAAAAATGCAAAGATCTGTGGCCTACCCCCCCATGTTCAAGGTGGCCTACACCATCAAGAACCATTGTAATGGGGTGCGATGGTTTGAGAGCCAAGTCTCCAACGTCAAACTGGAAGGATTCAACAGCCTGGTCCAGGTCGCCAAAGCCAGAAGCTATGGCACTACCAAGAACTTCATCAACATGGCATACCTGGTCTTGGGTAAGCTGGATCTGAGGATATCCATTTAAAACGTCGAGGAGCCGACTAATACCTATTTAAGATCCTAATCAAGCAATTCAAAAGGCAGCTACACCCCCCGGTGTCAGGGTAGTTGTCGCCTCGCCTGAATGGAGTCATGTATAGGATGGGGGCGGGAAGAGAGTCATGGAGATGAAGCATTATTCGGAAGAGCGTAAGGCCTCGGTGCTGCGGAAGATGCTGCCGCCCAACCAGGTATCTGTAGCCGAGTTGGCCAAACAGGAAGGGATTACTCGGGCTACCTTGTATTATTGGCGCAGGCAGGCGATAGCGAGTGGCGTGATGAGTGCAGTAAGCAAAAAGGCAGAGCAGGAATGGTCTGCCGAATCCAGGCTGGCGGTGGTGATCGAAACAGCGCTGCTGTCAGAGGTGGAATTGAGCGAATATTGCCGGGGGAAGGGTCTGTATCCCGATCAGGTCAAAGCATGGAAACAGGCCTGTATCGTGGGACAGCAGACGGCCTCCCAGCAGAGGCAGGTGGAGAGTATGCAAGCCCGCGCGGACCAGAAGCGGATTCGCGAGTTGGAGAGGGAACTGCAGCGTAAAGACAAGGCGCTGGCCGAAGCTGCTGCGCTCCTGATCTTGCGAAAAAAATTGAACGCCCTCTGGGGGAGCGACACCGAGGAGAAGTAACTTCGGTCCCAGAGCGGCAACGATACGTCGCGTGGATTCAAGAGGCAGTTGACGCAGGTGCCCGTAGGTCACGGGCCTGTGCCGAAGTCGGGATTTCCGTACGCACCATTCAGCGATGGACGGAGGAAGCAGGGGTGATCAAAGCAGATGCCCGCACCACAGGGGAACGACCCGTGCCCAGCAACAAGCTGAGCGATGCGGAAAGGCAAGCAGTGTTGGCAGCTTGCCACCGCCCAGATATGGCGCATCTGCCACCGACACAGATCGTGCCCCGCTTGGCGGATGAAGGGGTGTATCTGGCCTCGGAATCCACGTTCTATCGGATCCTCAAGGCCGAAGGGATGAACGCTCGGCGCGGGCGTGCGCACCCACCCCGCAAGGTACAGCCACCCACCACCCATACGGCTACCGCACCCAACACTGTCTGGTCTTGGGACATTACCTATTTGCCGTCACCGGTGCGTGGACAGTATTACTATCTCTACCTTTTTGAGGATCTCTATAGCCGCAAGGCGGTAGCCTGGGAAGTCCATACTGCAGAGAGTGGCGAGCATGCTGCCACTCTTCTCCAACGAGCCTATTCGGCGGAGCAATGCTGGCGGCGGCCATTGGTCCTGCACTCTGATAATGGTGCACCGATGAAGTCTTCCACCCTCTTGGCCAAGCTCTATGACCTGGGCATCACCCCCTCCCGAGGACGGCCCCGTGTCAGCAACGACAATCCCTATTCAGAGTCCCTATTCAGAACGCTGAAGTACTGCCCACAATGGCCGGAGAATGGCTTTGCCTCCCTGGAGGAAGCCCGATGCTGGGTGCGCGACTTTATTGCTTGGTACAACCACGAGCATCGTCACAGCCGCATTCGCTTCGTTACCCCTGCCCAGCGTCACCAGGGCGAGGATCAAAGGTTGCTGGCAAAACGTCATGCACTGTATGAAGCGGCCAAGGCAAGAAATCCTGCGCGATGGTCAGGCAAGACGCGTAATTGGGCGCCGGTCGGCGCGGTCGATCTCAACCCGCAGCGACACGAAAAATTGGCAGCGTAAAATGGGAGACACGACAACTACCTTGACAGACGCCGCTGTAGCCGAGTTGGCCAAACAGGAAGGGATTACTCGGGCTACCTTGTATTATTGGCGCAGGCAGGCGATAGCGAGTGGCGTGATGAGTGCAGTAAGCAAAAAGGCAGAGCAGGAATGGTCTGCCGAATCCAGGCTGGCGGTGGTGATCGAAACAGCGCTGCTGTCAGAGGTGGAATTGAGCGAATATTGCCGGGGGAAGGGTCTGTATCCCGATCAGGTCAAAGCATGGAAACAGGCCTGTATCGTGGGACAGCAGACGGCCTCCCAGCAGAGGCAGGTGGAGAGTATGCAAGCCCGCGCGGACCAGAAGCGGATTCGCGAGTTGGAGAGGGAACTGCAGCGTAAAGACAAGGCGCTGGCCGAAGCTGCTGCGCTCCTGATCTTGCGAAAAAAATTGAACGCCCTCTGGGGGAGCGACACCGAGGAGAAGTAACTTCGGTCCCAGAGCGGCAACGATACGTCGCGTGGATTCAAGAGGCAGTTGACGCAGGTGCCCGTAGGTCACGGGCCTGTGCCGAAGTCGGGATTTCCGTACGCACCATTCAGCGATGGACGGAGGAAGCAGGGGTGATCAAAGCAGATGCCCGCACCACAGGGGAACGACCCGTGCCCAGCAACAAGCTGAGCGATGCGGAAAGGCAAGCAGTGTTGGCAGCTTGCCACCGCCCAGATATGGCGCATCTGCCACCGACACAGATCGTGCCCCGCTTGGCGGATGAAGGGGTGTATCTGGCCTCGGAATCCACGTTCTATCGGATCCTCAAGGCCGAAGGGATGAACGCTCGGCGCGGGCGTGCGCACCCACCCCGCAAGGTACAGCCACCCACCACCCATACGGCTACCGCACCCAACACTGTCTGGTCTTGGGACATTACCTATTTGCCGTCACCGGTGCGTGGACAGTATTACTATCTCTACCTTTTTGAGGATCTCTATAGCCGCAAGGCGGTAGCCTGGGAAGTCCATACTGCAGAGAGTGGCGAGCATGCTGCCACTCTTCTCCAACGAGCCTATTCGGCGGAGCAATGCTGGCGGCGGCCATTGGTCCTGCACTCTGATAATGGTGCACCGATGAAGTCTTCCACCCTCTTGGCCAAGCTCTATGACCTGGGCATCACCCCCTCCCGAGGACGGCCCCGTGTCAGCAACGACAATCCCTATTCAGAGTCCCTATTCAGAACGCTGAAGTACTGCCCACAATGGCCGGAGAATGGCTTTGCCTCCCTGGAGGAAGCCCGATGCTGGGTGCGCGACTTTATTGCTTGGTACAACCACGAGCATCGTCACAGCCGCATTCGCTTCGTTACCCCTGCCCAGCGTCACCAGGGCGAGGATCAAAGGTTGCTGGCAAAACGTCATGCACTGTATGAAGCGGCCAAGGCAAGAAATCCTGCGCGATGGTCAGGCAAGACGCGTAATTGGGCGCCGGTCGGCGCGGTCGATCTCAACCCGCAGCGACACGAAAAATTGGCAGCGTAAAATGGGAGACACGACAACTACCTTGACAGACGCCGTACACCTTGATGAAATAACCTGTATTTTCTGTATGGAGCTATATCATGTATTACGTAGAACATTTTGATTCCGAAATGATTGTTGATAGCTTGCTAAGGATAGCATCAGAAGAATTTCTTCCGCTATGCTACAAGATGCTCCTCAGAAGAGAGTTCGACGAAGAAGGCCTCATGCATTATTCATGTGAAATGAACAAACACCGTTCGCGCATTAAGATAATTAATAGTATTGCATCATCTGTAGAGGCAGGCAAAAAAGGAATAAGCAATGATATTCTCTACCAATTAAGAAAATCATCAATTAGTAATTCTACAAGCAAGATAGATAAGCTGTTTGATTGGATTGGTTGGGCGCGATCTTACATCGACGACTGCAAAGTAGTAAGCAGCATTATTGGCGAACATTCAAATAAGGATCTTCAAATATCTCCGAAAGATATTGCTTTAATACAACAATATTTATTAGCTGAAATAAGAAATTCATTTGAAGGTGTTAGTTGCCTTCCAGACATAAAAAGATTTGCGCTAGAATCAGCTATTTTTGAGCCGGATTTAGATACTCTTAAAACCAGGTTTAAACAACATTACTTAGAAAGAGGTAATTGGGTATATAATTACTTTAGAACGCGTGGCACTAATGAAGCGGAGGGCGCGTTTGGTGGAATTGCTATGGAACTTGATTATAGAGCGATAAGCGCATTAAGTAAAGACGATAGCTTGGCAATTTTGAATACCTCGCGCACAGTTGAATCTGCAGTAATTGGACTAACAACTCTTGGAAGGCCGTCACTAACATTAGCTTTAAAATCTCTTCTTTCACAAAAGTGGCCTGATGGCTCACCGCTAAATGCCATGATTGTGCTTAACGTTCCTAAGACAGTTGATTTAGAGTTAATAGATAACTTACTAAATCCACTCGGGAACAATGTAGATAGAATTATCATTAACTATATTTCCGACTATGGTCCAATTACAAAGTTGGTTGGAACATTGATGAGAACAACGGTAGATAATAACATAATTCTCCTTGCAGACGATGATGTCACCTATCCAGAATTTCACTTTTCTAATCTAATCAATTACCATTCATTATTAGGAGGGAAATTTGCTATAGGGGCATCTGGTTTTAACTGGAAGTTAAAGCTTCGTGAATACCCAGCACCTAATGCTGAAGAGTTGGGTTATGAGTCTGTTGAGGGACATTTATCAAATGTTGATATAATAGAAACATGGTGTGGTGTATGCCTCACTAGAAGTTGGTTTGATAATGATTTTATTGACACAATACGCTCTACGTTAACAAATAATTCAGATATTCTACGCCATGATGATCTTTTTTATTCAACATATCTCACCGCAAAAGGGATTGACAAGATCAATATCAACTCTAATGATTGTAATAGATATAAAACAGGATTTTCTGTAAACCAAGAAGAAATAAAAAAATTAAACAAAGGATTAGAATCTCTTAACGGGGGGTGCTCTCGTCAGATGAACTGGGTGCGCACTTGCGAGTATTTATCGGAGATCCAGAGCACGGTATTTAGGAAGATTGGAAAACAAAAGAATACAAAAAAAATAGCGCTTGCCACAATTTGTGTTGGAAAGAACTATACCGATGATATGTGGCCAGGGATATTGTCAAAGGTAGAATATTGCGATAAATACGGATACGATTTTATATTTGTAAGGGAATCGCTTAACAATGAACTCCCGTTAATTTGGTCGAAGTTTTATTTAATAGAAAAACTTCTCTTAGACGGTTATGATAAAATCTTTTACTCTGACGCGGATGTATTTATTACAAATCCAACAATACGCTTGGAAAGCATTTTCGCTTCACATGAGGGGGACATACTTGTTTCACAAGATATAAATGGAATAAATATTGGAAACTTGTTTGTGCGTAACACCACTGCATCACTAGACTTGATTAGGAAATGCCTTCAAGATGAAAGGTTCCACTTTAATTCACCTTGGTATGAGCAGGCTGCTTTTGTTTATCACGTTACTAACGATAAAAATTTTTCCAATACAATTAGCATATGTCAAAAGAATGTATTTAATTCTTATGTCAATGATTGGGTAGCTAATGACTTTTTGATTCATTTAGCAGGAGTTTACGGAAGAGTATCTCGAACTATTATTAGAACATTTAGGGATCTTGCTACTGGAAAAAAAGAATTTCAACAGGTTTCTCATTTGCTGTCTCCATTTTTTCCAGACTATTTACCGGACCCCAATAGAAGATTGAACTTAACTCCTAAGGTAATTGAAGTTGATTTTGATAAATTAAGCCACCAAGATGTTTATGTGGCAAATAATAATATTTTATCTGCCAAGAAGTTTGTTGTTATTTGTGGTCAATATTACTACGAGTTTATCGAGTCCATAGGATATCACAAAGATATTCTTCTTTTGAGAGACGAAGGTTCATCTAACGTTAATTTTGAAGCAATTGTATCAAAACTTAATTCTTCTATAATTGCCATATATACGCATGATAATAATAATTGCGTCAACTTAGTTCAAATGCTTTCAAAATATGGTTCTGTTTTAATTGTGTTGCTAGCATCAAATCTAAGCAATAATCGATATGACGAACTTCGCTCGTTAAAATTTATTGCAGAAAAGTATAGAGGAACCTCTATTACTGTTAGGATTGAAGATATTATATCTGATCCAAATCGTACAATTGAATTAGTCGGAGATTTCATTGGTGTTAATAACCTACCTGCTTCTTTTCGAGAGGTATGCCTACATAAATCTGATGGAGAGGGTTTACTAGACTTTTTCGGTTACCGTGGCTCATCTTCTTACCATAGAGATCAAGAATGCAAAGGGAAGAATGATCCTATAGACTTTCTTATGTGATTCCCAACAATTTAGATTGATGCTGATAAAGTCCGTGGTATAATTGTGTAACGCTAGAAATCTGGGGGTTGAGGTATGCGCGGAGCCCAGGTGGAGACCCAAGGAATGTTCAGCTACCTGTCGCCGGAGCAGCGGGTACCGAAAGATCATCCCCTGCGTGCCATCCGGGTGATTGTGGATCGATCCTTGGCGGAGCTGAACAGCCACTTTGATAGCATCTACTCCGATCTGGGACGTCCCTCCATTCCGCCGGAACATCTCCTACGCGCCCTGCTGCTGCAAGTGTTTTATAGCATCCGCTCGGAGCGGCAGCTGATGGAACAACTGGACTACA
>NZ_JAVRKK010000083.1:0-10359 GCF_031962545.1 Candidatus Igneacidithiobacillus taiwanensis | reverse complement strand
GTTGGCGAATCATTAGATTCAGATAGTGGGTTACCGCCTCTAGCGACAGGTTAGCAACTTCCATGATCCTGGCCTGTAACCAGGCGGCAGCTTTGTAGCTATTCCCGCGCCAAGCACAGAGAAGATGGAATATGTCTACCGGGATCTGCACGATGAGGGCGCGATCCTCGGCTACGGTAATCTTGGCGGTGATGTGGTTGGAGCTTTTTCTGGCTGCTACGAACAGGGGTTTGGAGGCAAGTTGATCCAGACAATTTGGCATGAGTAACCTCCCACAATTTCTTCAATGAGTATAGCAGGTGTTCTGTTGTTTATATAAAAATATATTTTGATGCTCTAATATTAGAACAGGAAATACCCACCAGCCACCAAAAGTGAACCGCCCCGGATTTGATAGAGGCTCCAACCTTGAAGAGAATGGAGCCATAAACAAGTCAAACAAGTTTTCCCCTGAAGTACGTGAGCGCGCTGTGCGCATGGTGCAGGAGCACCGTGGTGAGTACCCCTCACTATGGGCCGCTGTAGAGTCGATTGCCCCAAGATCGGCTGCGCGGCGCATACCCTGCTGAATTGGGTCAGACGTGACGAGGTCGATGCAGGCACGCGCCCAGGCGTAACCTCGGCAGAGGCCCAGCGCATCAAGGATCTGGAGCGCGAGGTCAAGGAGCTGCGCCGTGCCAATGAGATGAGGTGGCCGGGAATGTCGATATCGATCCTGTGGCAAGCTCCTTCGCCGGTTGCGCGCGGCCTCAATCCGGCGGTCCGCCGTCGAGCAGGCACGCGGCCTTTATGCCATACCAGGTATCCCAGAGAGTCGGCAGCGCCTTGTGTCGGTAGCTGAATCCGCCGGAGGGATGCTGCAACAGCCTGAGCTGAGTGGCGATGGCCGCCGGGTATCGCGCTGCGATGCCCAGCCGGGCACCGAGTTCCAGTCCGGCCCAAAGCGCGACCGTGGACGTTGTTCCGGCCGACGGCGTAAGCCGCAGCCCAAGTATCGGGTCCTCGCATTGGCGCCACCAGGCGGCGACGGAGGCATCCGCGAGTTCGAGTCCTCCGAGTCTTGCCGTCTCGATGGCGAAACCGGTGGTTTCCAGGTCGGCTCCGGGCTTTGCCCATACGCCATCCCGCGTTCGGGAGGCATTGAGGAACCGTGCAAGATCGCGATGCAGTTTGCTTGAAATATCGGACGCGTGAAGCCGAGTCAGCTGCATCAACTGATAGAGTTCGATGATCGTCCCGCGCCAGTCCCGATCGGCGCCGTTCTCCACGGTCGCGGCGCGGGATTCCCAGAGCTCATGGATCCATGCGGATGGATCGTGTTTCGGCTGCATGCCAAACAAAGCCAGTGCCTTGCAGGCTGCCCACGCTATCGTAATCGTCGCCCAGCTGCCGTTTTCGTATTGCAGGGTTTGCAACCAGGAGAGAGTGCGCTCTGGCTGCGGAGGAGTGACGCCGAGACGGAGCAGAGAATCAAGCGCTGCCAAGGTGTCGCGTGCATTGGGTTCTTCCACCCCCCATTCCGGAGTGCGATAAAAGGAATATCCGCCTTGTCTGCACTCCCGACTGAGAATGTAGCGAGTTGCCGCATCAACGTCGAGCATCGCGTGCGCTGGAATTCGTGGAGTCGTTTTCATCACAACTATACTCTTTAATTTATCGAGGGGTGGTTTCAAGTTTGAAGTGCAACGCCATACAGTCCACCGAACCACCGTTTGATGGACACACCCGCCGAGGCCTTTCCGGCCAATGTTTTCGGGCAGGCCTCGGAGGTTGTTGGAAAGATGGCCCAAAAGTTGGGTTGTTGGAAAATGTCGAGACCTGCACCTATGGCTTACCCTAGTCACCAGCGCACTCATCCGCCGAGGTCTGCACGGTCGCCAGCTATGGGCACGGAAGCTCTGCCGCCTCGATTCATTGGCAGGCCAGAAGCATATGCGCGGCACAGGCGTATCCGGCACTCCTCCAGTGATCGGTATTCACCGTAACACAATTGTATCATGGTCTCATGATACCAAGATATATCGGTATCAATCATCTAGCGGCGGAAGCCCCTTGTCAGTAAGCAGACGGGATAGCCCTTCGAAGACAAGCTGCTGCAAGCTAACTCCTTCGTGACGCGCGAAAGCATGGACCCGCTCCCAGTTCGGGCGCGAAAGCCGAATCGTCATACCGATAACATCCCCCTTTATCTTCTTGCGTCGAGCTGGGCCAAGACCGGCAGGGGTAGGCATACTCTCCGGCGTGGTTGCTGCCTCGACCTGGGCTGGTTGCTGGGTGAAATCTGACAGCTTGGGTCTTTTTGCACTCATAGAACCTCCTTTATTAGCCAACTCCACAAGTCCTGAGTCTCGGCAGCGGCGCGTGGATCTTCGTATTCAGTAACCCCCGCCCCGGCAGCAATCGCCCGCGCATAGCTCCGGCGCTCGATGATTTCGACAGGGGCCACAGGAAAGCCGTATACGGCTAATGCCTCGCGGGCTTCCTGTATCTCGTAAGCACGGGGTGGGCATGCGGATAAGACAAATGAAGCGGGAACCTTGGCAGCCTGGATAATCCGCACCATCGCAGCAGCAGCGGCAACGTCCAGGACAGAAGGACGAACTGGTAACAAGGCCAGATCGGCGGACCCGGCTATCTGTGACGCAGAAGGGGCAGCATGTGGGGCCGTGTCGATAAGGGCTAAGGTCATGCCTTCGCTTTTGGCAGCCTCAAACACCCTCCCAAGATCGGGGGCGGCAACTGTGGCGACCACGGGGTCCGGTTTACTCCTGGACCTGCCCCACACCGACGCGCTTTGCTGCGGGTCCGTGTCGATCAGAACGACGCGCTCGCCGGACCCAGAAGCGGCTACTGCCAAGTGAATAGCCAGGGTGGTTTTCCCGGCCCCGCCCTTTTGTGAGAGGACCGCTATTTTTCGCATGACGTGCTCCAACGGTCTTTACCTTCAGAGCTATCATAGCGCCTTGGCTTTTTTGGTATCAATATACCAAAATACCAAAATACCAAAATGCCATGCTACCAATACGCCTTAGCAATACCGGCACCTGGGCTAAATTGGTATGGACAAGCTACTCAGGAGAGGACTTTTCGCACAGCGCGTCAAAAAGAGCGTACCAAGGACCAGGAGATCAGTTTGCAGATCGTTTTCATTTCGCTATCCCCAAGAACACGGCCAAGCATCGCTCAACCTCTACCAGGGTATCCGCGTCGATGTGCCCGAAGACTGGCCCGACCTTGTCGCGCCTCACGGTCATAGTCTTGTCCACCATCACCTGTGATGGCTTCTGTAGGCCATTCTCTGCGCTCGGCTGTACTGTGACGCGCAGCAATGGCGCTGGAACAAGTGTGCTAGTGATAGGCAGCACGGTAACGCTGCTGTGCTCGCTGAACTGGTTGGCTTGAACAACAAGCGCGGGCCGTGGCTTGCCAAAGTCGCCTTGCATGGCGATGGTCACCAGGTCGCCGCGCATCATTCCGTCCAGCCGTCCACGTCTGCCAAGGATTCCTCCATGAACTGCTGCATGGCGATGTCGGCATTATCGGCCTGAGCAGCAAGTAGACATTGGCGGCGGCACTCCTCCGCAAAGTCCGGGCGGCGCGTGTCAGGCACCCAGATTTGCACCGGACGAAGCCCCGCCCTGCGCAGTGCATCGCGGTGCTTTTGAACGCGCTGATTAACGTGTGTTGTTGCCATTTCCAAGACTCCAAGCAAGTTACATGCAACATTATACGCGGGTAATTAGTTACATGAAACACCAACTTAGGCAGCGCAAACAAACTCCCCCAAGCCGATCCCATCGGCTTTATCTTGCGTTCACTCCTGTTGGTCAGGAACGGATACTTGGCAGATTTGCGTTTCTGGGAGTAGATTCGCCAGATGATTTTGAAATTGCAAAAGGTATTGGTATGAACCGCAAAAACCAATGCCCCGATTCCTTGTCAGCTTGGAGAGCAGTAGCAGGAAATCGGGGCATATGGGCACCGGACGGCACCGACACCGTGGAAAAGTGTAGCAATCGCTACGCATCTTCACTAGCCCCCCGGTCCCGTCAACAAGGCGCGAGCACCAGGGGGCAGCATGGCCGCCCATAGAAATTATCACCCCCTACCCAATCAGCTAGGCCTTGGCCTGGATCTTCCCCTGTCCCATTACGAGCTGCTGCACGAGAAGCAGCGTGGTGTGGTCATTCACTGGGAACGCAAAGCCCCCGAAGGAAAGCGCTGGATCAAGATCAAGCCCAATGATCCCCGCATCCCTGAGATCTTCCGCTATGACCAGGGACGGGAAGATATCTTCATCACCGTCAACGAGTTCGACGGCTGGCGATTCATTCGCCTGTTGCGTTCGCTACGGTCCCTGTATGTGGACCTGGACGACTACACGGACGTATACGGGGTCCTCGATGCCTGCACCGATGCCCAGATCCCCACGCCCAATATCATCGTGGCTTCTGGGAAAGGCCTGCACCTGTATTGGCTCCTGGAACCCCTACCCCCCAAGGCGCTACCCGTCTGGCAACGTTGCCAGGATGCCCTGATCCGTATTTTCCGCCCCCTGGGCTCCGATGCTGCGGCCAAGGATTGCACCCGGCTATTACGGGTCGTGGGCACGAGAAACAAAGGGGAAGAAGTCCGGGCCATTGTCCTCGATGGGCACCACTGGTCCCTCCGGCAGATTGCCTTTGAGATCCTGGGCACCGAAGGCAAAGCCAAAGTCCGAGATATCCGGGTCAAGAGAAAGACCCCCGACAAGGCCATCCAGGGCAGCATCTATGCCCGCTGGCACCTGGTATTCCAGGACCTTCTCGCTATCTCCGGCCACTATGGGCACCATATTCCCGAAGGCTACCGGGACAAGTGGCTATTCCTCATTGGCGTAGCCCTGAGCTGGTTCACCCATCCCGAAGGCATCGAGGATGAAATCGTAGGCCTTGCCCACCATCACACGGACCTGGAGCAACCTGAGATCCGCCAGGCCATGCAACCGGTCTTAAAACGCGCCCTACAGGCCGCCCAAGGCCATACCATCGAGTGGAACGGCCAGAAGGTCGATCCCCGCTACCGATTTCGCAGGCAAACCCTCTACGACTGGATGAGCGACCTCATCCCCCCGACTCTCCTACCCAATCTCCGGGCCATCATTCCCAATGAGGAACAGAAACGACGAGAACAGGCACGCCAGAGTGCCCGTAATCGGGCCAAAGAAGGCCGCTATGCCACGCAATACACCCTGGATGGGGTAACAGTAGCCAACGAGGAAAAACGGGCCACAGCGCGGCTCCTACGGGCCAAAGGATGGGCCTACAGAAAGATTGCGGCGGAGCTTGGAGTGTCTGGTATGACCGTATGCAGGTGGTGCTCTGATGTAACTTAATCGCCCCTCTTGTATATCCCCCGAAGGGTAGGCCTGCTTGCAGGCTCCCTGCCAGGGCAGTAGCCCTGGATCAGAGGGGCATTTCCTCTTTGTTTTTCTAGGGCCTTACGGGATGTGTCCTGGCGGTTCCAGATCGTTAGATCGGAAAAACTGAATTAGGCTGGCTGAGGGCCAAGCGTAGCGGAGCGGAGCGCAGGACCGAGGGCAGCACCCGAAGGCCGTAGGCCGAAGGGAGAACGGTGGAAAGCGTATCGGCTAAGACATCGGCCAAGAGTGGGCGAGGCCTCCATGTCCGGCACGGAGGGGGAGAGGGTTTGGGCCTGCCACTTTTGGCGGCAAGCCTGATTCTCGAATCGTGGGGAAGCCTTAGCATGGTCATCCACAGCCTTATCCGCCGTTTTTGTGGATGGGTAGGGCATCCCCTATTCCACCGCCTAGAGCGGGTGCTATGCCGTGCCGGAAATCGCGCCTATACCGATCCAGCGATTAGATATGATGCGTCATATTTAATCGCTGGATTTGTATTACCGTCATTTCAAGTACCCCTCGCTTTAGCGAGGGGTACTTGAATACACGTCTTGATCAACCCTTGGAATCATCCAGCAACTTTTTCTTTGTGCTCATGACCGATAACCCCCTGTCGACAAAGAACTGAATCTGTCCATCGCTAAACGACTCTAATTGATCGTTAAATCGGTGCAGATAACCCAAGACAGCAGGGGAGGCCCGCTCTCCCAAACCCGCTAATTTTGGATGACAGAAGAACCCCGTCTCACTATCGACAAGCCCCGCAAGTATAAACAGTCCCGCTAGATCAAACAGGCGGTGGTTCCGCTCCTTGCGCCGCTTAGTCGACATTTTCGCAGTCGTCGCTTTGGCTTTTTCAGCAGCGCGGTGGGCAGCCTCATCGGCGATCATCTTCCTAACAATGGCATTGATCTGCCTCTCATCGTCCCTAGTCCGATTCTCCAGAGCTAACAATGAGATCAGCAACTTCTGGAATGTTGTCTTATTTTTCTTACCACGGATACTCTCGATGTTCTCGTCAATCCATTTTTGCGTTTTTGCTGTCAACATGGTCAATACCCCATATGTCAAAATGATAAAATGATGATACTTGAAATCGTAGACCTGGTATTATACCTGATCTTGGTTCCGCACATTGGTTAGGTTGTAGGTGTCGCGTTTGTTAGTAGCCTGCTCTGGGCATCCCGTGATTAGATCATGGCATCCCTCCTGATGATGACCAATTGCATCTAAAGTGACGCCACAGTCATACTCACTTTGGCTTTCCAACCCCTTGATTTTGGTAGCACTAATCGCTATATTAGGTAGCGGTTGTGTGCAGGAATACCATTTTCCGGCAGGCACGCTTAACGGTTTCTCTGGAGAGAAACCCCGCGTGCCCCTAGCGGGGGCTGAGACGGTGGCTGTATGGCTATCTATCACTTGACGATTAAGAGCGGTAGCAGGGCAGGCGAGAGCAAAGGTGCTGGCGGGAAAAGCCGGTATCTGCTCCGCCAAGGGCCATACTCTGTCGAGCGAAAAGAAATCATTGAAGGGGCTACCGTCCGGACTGTCGAGGTAGACAAGACCCATGAACTAGTCTTCAGTGAATCCGGCAACATGCCAGAGTGGGCAGATGCCCCTGTAAAGTTTTGGGATGCCTCTGATCGTTATGAGCGAGCCAATGGATCAACGTACAGGGAGATAGAGGTTGCACTACCGGGCGAGCTAACATTTGAGCAGCAGATAGCATTGGCAAAAGATTTTGCCGCCACTATCAGTAATACTAAAGATGGTAAGACGCCGTACACCCTCGTCATCCATCAACAAGACCCAAGCAATCCGCAGAATAGACATGTACACATCATTTTGTCCGATCGAATCAACGATGGAATAGCTAGAGGCCCAGAACAGTTTTTCAAGCGATACAACAGCAAGGAGCCTAAAAAAGGCGGAGCGCGTAAGATGGAAGATCGGCGAGCAAAGCCGGGCCAGAACTGGGCGCATAATATGCGTCCTCTCTGGGCGCAAATAGCCAACAGGCACCTTGAAAAAGCCGGACTATCAGTCCGCATTGATCACAGATCACTTGAAGATCAACAGGCCGAACTGGAGCAGAGAGCCGAGCAGGCCAAGGATATTGATGAAAAAGTTGATCTACTGATCGCCGCATCCAGGCTGGGCCTTAAACCAATACACAAGGGCAAAACCACCTACCACAATCCGGCCAAAGCAAAAAATCGCATGGCTGAGATACAGGACTATGAGCAGTACCGAAAAGCCATACACCGGCAACGCAGAGCGGACACGGTGCTGTCAAAGCGCATCACCAACCCTGAATCACTACTCCAACAAACACAATCAAGACTACGGAATGAACAACTGGATCGGGAATGCCAAAACGAGATTTTTCCATCAGTCCGCCACCCAGAGAAAAGCAAATGGCGTATATATCGGGAGCGCCTACTGACACAGCGGTACAGTCCGGAACTCGCCGCCAGGCTATCTCGATATGTCCGTGTCGATGTGGACCTGATCGACCACAGCATCAAGTTGAGCAACAAGGACATCGAGGTTATCGACAAGGGAGACCGTATCACAGCCTGGAGCGGCAACAGTCGAGAGATCGACGTCATGCTACAGATCGCAGAGGCCAAGGGATGGAAAACCTTGTCCTTCACTGGAAACCCCGACTTCCAACTGGAGATCGCTACTGAGGCCTACAAACGAGGGTTCGAGATCCACGATAAACAGCTATTGCAACGCGTCCTCGATGCTCAAGAGCAGGCTAAAGCCGCCGAGAGAACCGCTGAGCAAAAGGAACAGAAAAAGGGTGAGTCTGTTGAGAAAAGCCCGCCCTCGCCCACCAAGGCGGAGCCAGATCGTAGGCCTACAGAACAGCCGGAGGTACCGTTACAGCAGGTAGAGCCGACTCAGCCGAGGCCTGCACCAGCCCAGACTCCAGCACCGCAACTAACCGCCCAACAACTGGAGGCCCTAAATCGCCTACGAGCCACACATCGAATTCTAGCAACGGACGGTTATACACCCCTCACAAAGCCTAGAATCTGGTACGAGCGCGTTTATAAACCACAGATCCAGGCATGCGCTGGCATTTCAGTGGAGATCGTAGACAAATACATCAAGGACGGAACAGAGGCAGGTAGACAGGCCCGTGAAGAGCGTTTGAAGCGCAATTCAGCGCCGGAGCCGAATCCAGCACCACAGCAGACAAAGCAGGAACAGCCTATTCCTACTCCGCCTGCATCCGCCAAGGTCGAGCCGGAGCGTAGGCCTACAGCTCAGCCCAGTAGAGCTGAGCTGGTCAAGGCTAAAGAGCGCAGGGAGTTGAACATCTGGTTTGCTAAACAGCAACGCCACGACCGCCGCAGGCCTTCAGAGATACGTGCTAGGTGGGCCGAGCGCAAAAAGCTGAGAAAAGAACGGGCGGCAGCAGAAGCAGCTAAAGCCGAAGAGCTTAAATATGAACAAAAACGGCTACAGTGGGAGATTGAAACAGTCGAAGGCGAGCGCCGGTTATGGCATGACTGCGCACAAATCAGCAATGGCAAACCGCATGTGCCGTGGGATCAGTGGCGGGATAAGACTCCTGAGCAAATATACGGCCGTGGACATGGATCATGGCTTCGCGACGCGTATTACACACGCATGTCGCCTAGCGACGGCGGTCTTGTTATCAAAGGCCGTGATGCGAGCATTGTTGACGCAGGCAGCATCATGCTAAGCAAAAATAAAGAGGACGACATCTTCTTGCTGCTATTGCTAGCCGAAGCAAAAGGGTGGACGGAGCTTACAATCACAGGGCCTGAGCAGTTTGTTGCGGAGGCCTCTCGGGCCGCTCTGGAAAAAGGGTTCCGCTTGTCTGGTCGTACGCTTGAGTCTCGTATCAAAGCACCAGAACCGCAGAGGCCTGCACCAGAGACACAGACAGAGCCGACACGCAAAATCATCAAGCGGAGCGACTTCATCCCGCCAAAACGCGATCGAGGCCTTGGTAGGTGATCCGCAGTCGTCCGTCGCGAGGCATCGCCTCGCTAGGCCGTCTTGCGGATGGATTTTGGCGTGCTGTCATTTTGTCTCATGTCGAGAATTTCAGTAGTATTAAAAATCAATGCGTTACGATATCGGCATCTGGGACTGATAAGACAATTTGGCGCATTTTGTCTGATAAAGGTAATCTAGGTATTATGTAGCGTCAGAGAAGCCGGCTTTAGCAAGGTTGAACCTCTTATACCTGATCCAATGATGGTTAGCGTAAGATTCAAGGATAACAAGACGGGTTAGTAGAATATCAGGACCGTCAGCCAGCCAATCGATAGCCGTCGGCATCCTTGCCCCGCAAGCGTCGCCAGATCACCTGACCACTGAGGCGATTGGCGACCACAATGAAGACCTTGCGGTACACTCCGGGTGGGCAGGTGAGCGCCCGTACCCCGTGCCAGGACGCAGAAGTCTGGGCGAAGAGAAAACTTCGGTTCCCCAAAACCTGAGATGCGCCGGCTTCTTGCAAATCATCAAAGTTCGGTGCCGAATGCCGCGGCCAGCGACCTTGGGCATCCAGTACCAGGGTCTGTCCGCCCCAAGATTCGTCCCATTCCTCTGGCGTGTTGAAGTAGAAAATGTGGGAACCGATCTTGCGGCGTGCATCGGTGTGGGGGGAGACGGAGGCCCCGGCCGGAGCATAGTGCCAGTGCATGGTGAAAATGACGGGACTGTGCGGACCCAAACCAAGCATCTGGCGCCAGAAGTTCCGATAGACCGGGCTATACAGTTCTTTGATGAACTGCTGCCAGCGGGGAGATAGCTTGGGCAGCAGGCCGGGCCGAACTTGCAAGGCCAGCCGGTCATGACTTTTCTGACCATGGGCCCGGCTCTTCCCTATGTGGTTTTCGAAAAGGCTCGGATCAGGAAGCTCTGCGGCCAATTGATGAAAAATCTCTGGCCGCAAGAAGCCCTGA
>NZ_JAVRKK010000082.1:0-10416 GCF_031962545.1 Candidatus Igneacidithiobacillus taiwanensis | reverse complement strand
TACCGATTCCTCGAGCACGTGCGTACCTCCTCACCGTTCGATGAGCTTGCTAGCTAGTCCGCAGAGTATACCGCCAACCGCGTCCCGAAAAGTTCTAACCCGATAACCACGATGTTTTTTCAGTGGTCAGCGTGTCCCCCAGCTCCCATTATCCGGGAAGCCGAAAAAGGGCGCCGTAATGATAGGGAGGAAGTTCGACTACGCGCTCCAGTTGCAGACCTGGATACGCCCTTCGGGGAAAAACATCTCAGCCGCGGCGAATCGTGAGGGTACAGCCCGCGCCCAAGTCCAGGCAGATCTCCAAGGCTGCCGCTATCGATTTTGGGCTGCGCGCCTGTCTCAGGTCCAACTCGACAAAGGCAGTGCCTGGATCTTTGCAGAGGGCACCTTCCGGCCCTGCCACAGTTTGCTCCGACGTGCGCAAACGACGTCGCCAGTAATAAAATTGCGGCAAGGACAGTCCTTTCCCCGCACAAAACTGGCGAACCGAAAGGGGTGATTCCTCCTGCTCCCGCAACAGACGTTGCCAACCTTCCGCCCGATCATCCGCAGCACTCATCCTATTTTGCCCTCCATGATATCGCTCCTATCCGCAAAGGAGTCGTCATCATGGAGGCTCACCGATTACCGCGGAAGAACGCCGCTTAGCGACCGCTTACTCCACGGAGTTTGTGCGGCTTCTTGGACTTCGTTTGCCCCCACTGCTTGCAGCCGTTGCCTCGCTTCCGCTTGGCTCAGGCCGGCACAGGTGCTATTTGCTTGCGCCATGATGCGCTATTCCTCCTTCCAGATAGATCGGACTGCGGGAAAAATACCGCTGATCTTGGGTGCATAGGAGAATGTTCGGTATATTCGACAACATCGATATCCTCTTTGTGCTATCGATACCAAAGGATATGATTGCATTCCAAAGGAATTATGGCATGCGGATGGCAAGGGATGATGCGCGGTGTGTAATCAGCAGGCGCTCGACTCGTCTGTATTGTGGCAGCGTAAGTCCAGGAAGTATCAGAATCATTTTTCTTTGGAGATGTCGTCATGGGATGAATTTCCTCTGATGAACCAGTAGCGAACAGTTCGACTCGCAAAAATTCTGGCGGTATGGCCCCCAGTTGCACGGTAACCGAAAAGCGCACTCCTGCGGAGGTCTGTTCGGATTCCACACCTAAAAATCGGACATCGTTCCAGTGTTGATTGATTAGGCTTTGCCATGCTGCAAGAGCAGCGCAGACTTCGGGCGACTGGCGTGCTTGGAGATGCTGGGCTGCAGGCAGATAGAGTTGGCTCACATATTCGCGCATCATGCGATTACTGCTGTATTGCGGGGTGAGGCGCGCCATACTTTCGCGCATACGATAGATCCAGGATTGCGGGCAAGCGTTTGGGCCATGCCGATCGTAGAAGTCGGGGAGTATCTCTTGTTCTAAGAGCGTGTAGAGACGCTCTGCCTCCTGATGATCCCACTCGAGGTCTGTGCCATGTTCCTGTCGGTCCCCAAGCGCCCAGCCAACAGCAGGCTCGTAGGCTTCTGCCCACCAACCATCCAGCTCAGAAACGTTGAGCCCTCCATTAACCAATACTTTCATGCCACTGGTGCCGCTGGCCTCCCAGGGGCGCCGCGGAGTATTGATCCACAAATCGACGCCGCGCACTAAATGTCCAGCGATCAACATGTCATAATCATCGAGAAAAACGATGTGCTCAAACAATTCAGGGTGACGCTCTATGAATTGGGTCCACTCTTGAATCATAAGCTTGCCGGGTTCGTCGGCAGGATGGGCTTTGCCCGCCAGCACTAGTTGCACAGGAAATTGGGTGTTTGTCAGCAAGCGATATAAGCGATCGGCATCGTGGAGCAACAGGTTGGGGCGCTTATACTCGGTAAATCGACGGGCAAATCCCATGGTAAAGCGATTGGGATCCAAAACCTGCTCCGCTCTCGTGATTTGTTCGGCGGGAGCTTGGGCCATCGAGAGCCGTCTTTTCAAATGGGCACGCGCAAAACGGACCAGATCTGCGCGGGCGGCATTGCGCATATTCCAAAGCTCTGTATCCGGGACCTTTCGCAGGTCTTCCTCCATGGTCTCCAGCGCATGGATCCAGCGCGCCTTTCCTGCATAGGTGCTCCAGAGTGCGTCGGCCTCTCGCGAGTCCCAACTAGGCATGTGAACCCCATTGGTTACGAAAGTGACGGGGACCTCGCTCTGTGGCCAACGCGGGAACAATGGCTGAAAGATGGCGCGGCTGACCTCGCCATGCAACTGACTTACACCGTTGATCATGCCGCTACCGCGCAGGGCAAGCCATGCCATATTGAATGGTTCCTGCGCATCTGTAGGTGTGGTTCGGCCAAGACTCAGCACATCGTGTGCATCCAGACCAAAGAGATCGGGAGCGCGCTCCAGATAGTGATTCATCAGATCGGCCGCAAATCGGTCAAATCCAGCAGCGATCGGCGTATGGGTGGTAAAAATATTTCCGACGCGCGTGGCGATCAGCGCAGTCTGTAGCGAACCGCCATGTTGCTCCAGGTAACTGCGTGCGCGAGCGAGCACGGCGAATGCCGCATGCCCTTCATTCAAATGACAGAGATCGGGCTGTAAGCCTAACTTCTGCAGCAATTGCCATCCACCGATCCCCAGGCAAATCTCCTGTAAGAGCCGATTTTCCGATCCGCCACCATAGAGCTCTCCAGTAATAGAGCGGTCAGTAGGGGCATTGAAGGGATCATTGCTGTCTAGGAGATACAGCGAAACGCGCCCAATTTGCGCTTGCCAGGCACGAAGAATCAATGTCCGCCCGGGTAGTGGCAGGGTTACGCGAATCCACTCGCCATCCGCATCCAGGGCGGGAGTCACAGGTAATTGCGTTGGATCGTTAAAGGGAAACTGTTCCGATTGTCTTCCCTGAGCGTCAATCGTTTGGCGAAAGTAGCCCTGCTGCCAGAGTATGCCAACACCGGTAATGGGTACGCCCAGATCATGCGCAGTCTTGAGCACATCTCCCGCCAGAATGCCAAGTCCACCGGAGTAAATGGGCAACGCCTCCGAGAGCCCGAACTCCATGCTGAAATACGCTATCTGAGAGAAGGGTGCGTCTGCATGTTCTTGCTGAAACCAAGTAGGCCTTGTGAGGGAAGATCTGTGTTCCTTCAGCAAATTTGCCAAGAGTTGTGTGACCTTACGATTACGCGCCAAACTCCTCAGTCGCCCTTCAGATAGATTCTGTAAGAGGAGCCAGGGACTGCGTAGTTCTCGCCAAGCATCTGGGTCAATTTGCTCCCATAACACATCATGGGCGTGATTCCACGACCAGCGCAAATCGGTCGCAAGCTCCGCCAGCCCGGACAAAGAATTCGGTAACTTGGGTAGCATATAGCACAATGTTGGATTCATTCCGGACCACCTCCTCAAAAACGCACGGGGCGGATGAAGGCCTGCTTGCCGGCAAAGCTAGCGGCGGTGCCAATTTGCTCCTCAATGCGGAGCAGTTGATTGTACTTGGCGACACGTTCTCCTCGTGCTGGTGCGCCGGACTTGATATGCCCGGTATCGAGCGCCACCGCGAGATCGGCGATGAAATCGTCCGTAGTTTCCCCCGAACGATGGGAAACAAAGGCGCCCCAGTGGTGGAATTGCGCCAATCGGGCGGCGGCGAGGGTTTCTGTTACCGTGCCAATCTGGTTGAGTTTAATCAACGCGGCGTTGGCAATGTTATCGTCGATGCCGCGCTGGATGATCTGCGGATTGGTGCAAAAAATATCATCGCCCACGAGTTCAACCTCAGCGCCGAGTCGCTCATTGAGCAACTTCCAGTTCTCCCAATCGTCTTCGGCTAGACCGTCTTCGAGCAAGACCACCGGATAGTTGCGCACAATTTCGGCAAAGTACTCGATCATCTCGGCGCTGCTGAGTTCTCGATCTTCTGTACGCAGTTGGTATTTGCCATCGTGAAAAAATTCCGAGGCGGCGGCGTCAATGGCAATGCCACAGTCCTTTCCAGCGGTAAAGCCAGCGCGATGGATGGCGGCTACCAAGAGGTCATAGGACTCGTGATTGGAGAGAACGGCGGGTGCGAAGCCTCCCTCGTCGCCAATACCCACAGGCAAGTGTTTGGCGAGGAGTTCTGCCTGCAGGGCATGATAGATTTCCGCACCCCAGCGCAGGGACTCGCGGAAACTGTCGGCCCCATAGGGCACCAGCATGCATTCCTGAAAATCAGCACCTTGCCAATGGGCATGTACCCCACCGTTGAGGACATTGAAGCAGGGTACGGGGAGCCGCGTAGCGCCTGGTCCGCCCAGATAGGCAAATAGGGGCAGATCGGCGGCATCGGCGGCGGCGCGGGCACAGGCCATGGACACGGCAAGCAGGGCATTGGCGCCAAGGCAGCCCTTGTTGTACGTGCCATCGAGGCCAATCAGGGTATCGTCGATCACCTTTTGATCGCGCACGTCGAGATCGATCAGGTCGGGTGCCAGCACCTCTTCGATGTGCTCAATGACCTTGCGCACGCCTTTGCCGCCAAAGCGAGCGGGATCGCCGTCGCGCAGTTCAATGGCCTCCCTGCTGCCGGTTGAGGCGCCAGAGGGCACGGCAGCACGAGCGCGCTGGCCGCTGGTGAGCAGCACCTCCGCTTCGACGGTAGGATTGCCGCGAGAATCGAGGATTTCGCGGGCGATGATGTCTTGGATGTAGGCGTTCATGGCGGCTCCTTTCAAGATTCGGTGAGGTGATCAAGGCAAAGAACTTCCAGGCGGTTGGTGCCCCCTGGATGACCTTTGCTGGGTCCTTGCGTGAGGACAACGCGTCCGGCGCTGAGTCCGTGCTCGGCAAACCAACGACGGGCGGCGGCGGCCCAGGAGTCTTCGGGGCTCGGAAGCTGCACGGGATAGACGCCGTAGTGTAGGCAAAGACGCTGGCAGGTACTGTGATGCGGACTGAAGGCGACAATCCACGTATGTAGGCGGTAGCGGGCGATGCGCGCGGCAGTGGTACCGGTTTCCGTGGGAGTGACGACCCATTGCGGCTGCAGCTGGCGGGTACTTTCCCAGACATTGCGGGCAATTACCGACTCCACCGTTGGCGCCTCGGGAAAGTCGTGCTCGAGGGTCTGCAGCTCCTCCCGGCTGGCCTCGGTCACCCGGGCGATTTCCGCCAAGGTGCGAACGGCCTCCACAGGAAAATCTCCCATAGCGGATTCCTCCGAGAGCATGACCGCATCGGTACCATCGAGAATGGCATTGGCGACATCGGTAACCTCGGCACGGGTGGGGCGACTGTTGTGCACCATGGATTCCAACATCTGGGTGGCAGTGATGACCGGCTTGCCCAGGGCCCGCGCCCTGCGGATGAGGCGTTTTTGCAGTGCCGCGATTTCGGTGATGGGCACCTCGACCCCCAAGTCGCCGCGCGCCACCATGATGCCATCGGCGGCATGAAAAATGCGGTCGAGCTGCTGCAGGGCACGGGCGCGTTCGATCTTGGCGATAAGAAAGGGCTGAAACCCCAAGGTCCGCGCTTCCCGACGTACGGTATCGAGATCGTTTGCAGTCTCGACGAAAGAAACACTCAGGCCATCGACTCCAGCCTGCAGGGCAAAGGCCAAGAGTTTCCGATCTTCTTCGGTGACGGCCCCGCCCTGCAGGGAGATTTCGGGAAGATTCACGCCCTTGTGCGAGAGGAGTGGGCCGCCGACGACAACGCGACAATGCAAACCGACCTCGTCTACCTCCTCGACGCGTAACTCGATAAAGCCGTCGTTGAGAAAGATGCGATCACCCTTTTGCAGTGGTCGGGACAGGCGCGGTAACTCGAGGGGGATTTCCTCGGCGGTACCTGCTGCCTGCGGAGCCAGGCGAATCTGGCTACCGGCACGCAGTTGCACTGGTGCCGGCAGGGTGCCGATGCGGATTTTGGGGCCCGGCAGGTCGGCGAGGATGGCAACCCGCCTTTGGGTTTTCTCTGCTGCCGTTCGAATACGGGCAATACGTGCCTGGTGTTCTGCCGGGGTGCCGTGGGCGAGATTGAGGCGGGCCACATTCATGCCGGCGTGCAGCATCGCCTCTAGGGTGTGTAGGGCGTCCGAGGCGGGGCCAATGGTGCAGACGATCTTACTATGGTGGCTGGGGAGCTGGATCACTGGATCGGACCCTCGAGCAACTGGCTGGCCTGTTCCGTCGTTTGGCCTTTGACGACGATGGCATGGACAGCCTTGCAAAAGCGCACGGCCTCGGGCAGAGAGCGCTGGTGCACATTGCGGCCGGTGGCGCAGCCAGCGGTACCGCCGAGTTCTAACTGGTCTTGTAGGCGCTGGAGAAAATCTGCTGCCGTCGTTTCCGATCCGCCGGCACAGATAACCTGCGTGCGGCCAGCGGCGGCCACCGCCTCGCCCAGTAGTTTGGCGTCCATTTTGCCTTTGGCATCTACCGGTGGGTTCACCTTGGCAAAGTCCGCGCCTAGGCAGGCTACCAGTCCCGCCGCTCCGGCAATCAGGTGGGGATCCTGCTCTCGCGGTCCTACCGCCTTCCCGCGTGGGTAGGCCCAGATCACCGCCAGCAGACCCAACTGGTGGGCATCCTGCACCAGTTGCGCGGCCTCCCGCAGCATCTCTGCCTCGTAGACCGACCCCGGATAGATGGTGTAACCCACCCCAACAACGCGAATGCGGCTATAGCGCAGAAAATCGTGCACCTGCGCCATGCTTTGCCACTGCAGGCTGCGAGGGTCTTGCTCGGCAGTTTTGACGAGGTGCGTCTTACTGTTGAGTTTGAGCAGGTAGGGGATTTGTGGATAGTCGCGACCGTAGCGGGCTACGAGGCCGAGTTGTGCGGCAAAGCACCCAATGGGCGCGGCGCTGGCAATGCGAAACAGGTGCTCGGGATCGGCGTCGTCGTCGGCTGCCGTCCCACCCACGAAGTCGTCGTTGAGATGCTCGACCTTCTGGTCGCCGGCCATCAAAAAGAGGCGTCCCGACTCTTGCGTAACCAGCCGATAGTTTTCTTCCCAGCGACGCTCGGCGTCGGCCGAAATTCCGATGGGGGCTTGCGGTAGGGTCTTCATAGCGGTCTCCTTGCTCATTCCATACAGGGGTGCAGGTGGGCGTAGTGGCGGCGCAGGGCGTCGCCGGTGGCAGCCACCAAGGGGTGCAGGGAAGGGGTCAGGCGCGGCTGGCTGCCAAACTGCATGCTGGCGATGTCCGGGGCGGTCGCCCGCATCTGGATGGCCAAGCCCATGGTGTTGACCAGCTCGCCGGTGGTCGCCCCACCCAAAACCTGCGCACCCAGCAGTTGCAGGGAATCGGCGGCAAAAATCACCCGGCAGTAGACCTCCTGGGTATTGGGCATGGAGGCGGGATGATGATCGGGCAGACGAGATTCTCCCACCAGAATCGGAAAGCCCTCACTTTCTGCTTGCTGTTGGGTTAGGCCCGCTACGCCAAAAGCCAATCCATCGATTTCACTGGCATAGACGCTAACCGAGCCGGCGCTATGACGCAGTTCCCGCAGACCATAGAGATTCATGCCGGCAATCCGGCCTTCCGCCGCCGCTTGTGAGGCAATCATGGCGTGACTGGCCCTGCGGGTGAAAAAATCCTGCTTGTGGGCACAGTCGCCGACCGCAAAGATGGCGGGATCCTCCCGGCTGCGTTGAAAGGCGTCGACCCAAATGCCCCCGGAACGGCTCAGAGTAAGGCCCATGGCCTGGGCTAGGCCGACATTCGGGCGAGTGCCAATGGCAATGAGCACGGCGTCCACAGCCAAGGGCGGCCGGCCGGCAATCTGCACCTGCGCCACTTTTTTGCCGACAGCGTCGGGTAGCAGGGCCTCCACCTTGCACTGGGTGTGGATCTGTACACCGTGCTCCGTGAGTTTCTTTTCTACGGCAGTGCAGGCATCGAGATCAAAAGCAGCCTGCAGCAGGTGGGGCAGCATCTCGATGATGTGTACCTCGATACCGCGCTTACGGATCTCGTCGGCAAACTCCACGCCAATGAAACCACCGCCAATGATGGCCAGGGTTTTGATGGTGGGGATCAAGGTAGAAAAGAGCTGGTCAAGGGCCTCGTAGTC
Source organism: Candidatus Igneacidithiobacillus taiwanensis (assembly GCF_031962545.1). Lineage (NCBI taxonomy): Bacteria > Pseudomonadati > Pseudomonadota > Acidithiobacillia > Acidithiobacillales > Acidithiobacillaceae > Igneacidithiobacillus > Candidatus Igneacidithiobacillus taiwanensis. The sequence continues at coordinate 2,345 of NZ_JAVRKK010000082.1, read as the reverse complement.
TTTTTGAATGCTGAAAACCCCGGCGAGTTGGGTGCCGGGAATGGGCGGGATGAAGTTCTCGGAGCCGGTGGCCAAGACCAGTCGTTCCCAATGAATGACGTCGCCGCTGCTGAGGGTGGCCGTATGTTGGCCGCGGTCGATGCTCTCTACCCGCCCGAATTGGAGTTGCCCCCCGGCGGCGAGGAGGGGAGCGCGACCCGCCATGTCCTCGTCGGTGCCGCCCAGGGTACCGAAAATGTACGGTATACCGCAGGGGATCACGGCATCGGCCTCGGGTCGCACCACCAAGACCTTTTTGTGCGGGGCGAACTGAGCGGCAGTGATACCGGCCATCATCCCCGCCGGGCCACCACCTACAATCAGAATGTCGGTTTGTTGCTCGGTCATATGGGTCTCTCCTTGCGCTACGTTCGCCTCAATAATCCAGTGCCTGCACGTCAATCTGCTGTAGCAGCGTGATCACGTCGTCATGGCGGCATAGGGTAGTGCCCGGCTGGGTGGCAGTGGCGCTACCGCAGGCTACCCCTAGCCGCAGGGCTTCCGCCGGATGCTTTCCCTGCGCGAAGGCCGCCACCAATCCCGCCACCATGGAGTCCCCGGCGCCTACCGTCGATTGCACCCGCACGGGTGGTGCCTTGGCGAGATGACTTCCCTCGGGCCCTACCAGCAGTGCCCCCTCGCCACCCAAAGAAACGCAGACGTACTGCACGCCACTTTCCTGAATCTTGCGCGCCTCCTGCGCCACCGCTTCGAGGGTCGGTAATTCGCAGCCACACAGCAGCGAGAGCTCATAGCGGTTGGGTTTGATGAGGAAGGGGTGTTGAGCCAGAGCTTGGGCCAGTAGGGGGCCGTGGGCATCGACCACGGCCTTTCCTCCGGCTGCCTGTACTCGCTCCGTAAGGACAGCATAGATGTCGTCTCCTACCCCCGGCGGCACGGAACCGGTGAGCACGCCAATACCGCTGTCGCAGAGCTCGAGAAAGGTCTGGGTGATGCTGGCCAGAGCAATGCTCGAGACGCGTGGGCCGGTGGCTGTCACTTCCAACTGTTCGGCAGGCTCTTGCTGGACGATGGTGGTATTGATCCGGGTCTCTCCCTCCACCGAGATACAATGCGGGCTGTCGAGGCGGTGCAATAGCAGGCGTTGCAGTAGCTCGCCGATGGTCCCGGCAACGATGCAGCAGCTATGGGCGCAGACCAGGAGTTCCTTGAGGACGCGGGCAACATTAACGCCGTTGCCGCCGGGATCGTAACGGCTCGCCTGGGCGGGGGTCTTTTGGTCGGGAACCACGTGTGTGACCTCGTAGGAGATATCCACTGCCGGGTTGAGGGTGAGGGCAGCGATGGGCTGACAGGGACGCTCCTGTTTCGTCATGACGGGTTCTCCTGCTGCCGCATAAGCACGGCGACCGCTGTAGATACCAAGCGTGCGCGGACCGGATCGGCGCGGGAATTGAGAATGATGGGTACCTGAGCGCCGAGGACAATGCCTGCTAAGCTGGCACCGGCCAGGTACTCCAGATCCTTGGCGAGAATGTTACCGGAGACGAGATCCGGAACGAGAAGAATGTCGGCATCCCCTGCAACGGTACTGCGGATTCCCTTGATGCGCGCCGCCTCGGCAGAGATGGCGTTATCGAAGGCCAAGGGCCCATCGACCTCTGCCCCGAGGATCTGCCCGCGGTCTGCCATCTTCGCCAGGCAGGCGGCGTCGATGGTGGAAGGAATGGCAGGATTGATGACCTCTACTGCCGAGAGGATTGCCGCCTTGGGGTGCTCGACCTGGAGTATTTTTGCCAAATCGATGGCGTTTTGCAGGATTGCGGCCTTGGTCAGCAGGTCGGGGCTGATGTTGATGGCCGCGTCGCTGATCAGCAGCAGCTTGGGGTAGCTGGCGATATCGGCGATAAAAACATGTGACAGTCGCCGTTCCGTGCGCAATTTGTCCAAAATGGGGTGGAGAAAGGCATCGGTATGCAGATGGCCCTTCATCAGTGCTTTGGCGCGTCCGGCCACGACGATCTCGACTCCCTTCTCGGCGGCCGCTGTTGCCGTCTCGGCGGCAACGATCTCGATGCTTGCGCAGCCGGAATACTCGTTACAGAGGGCAGCGAGAAGGGAGCGGATCTTGCCTTCCGTTCCAATCAAGATCGGCTTGATGATACCGCTGGCATGGGCCGCGCAGGCGCCGCGCAGCACGTGCTCCTCAGTGGCATCGACCACCGCAACCGGCAGCGGTGGGAGAGAGCTGACCGCCGCGAGAAGGGCATCAAAATGGGGATAGGGCACGGTGACTTCCTCCAACGGTTGGCAAGCGGGTCATTTTCTGCCCTCTACGAGCAGAC
>NZ_JAVRKK010000081.1:0-10582 GCF_031962545.1 Candidatus Igneacidithiobacillus taiwanensis | reverse complement strand
TTGAGATGCTGCAAGGGGGCGCAAGCTTGGCGGGATGCCGCGACGGAAGCTTTTCCATCGCGGCACAGCAAGTTAGGTGAGATGGTACTGCACCACCCGTTCGACTTCGTTCTTGGCACCGAGGATTACTGGCACCCGCTGATGCAGCCCCTGTGGCTGGATGTCGAGGATGCGCTCGCGGCCGGTGCTGGCCGCCCCGCCCGCTTGTTCGATGAGAAAGCCCATGGGATTGGCCTCGTAGAGCAGGCGGAGCTTGCCGGGTTTTTGGGGATCGCGGGTATCGAAGGGATACAAGAAAATGCCGCCACGGCAGAGAATGCGGTGCACGTCGGCGACCATGGAGCCAACCCAGCGCATGTTGAAGTCGCGCCCGCGCGGTCCGGTTTTGCCGGCATTCAATTCGGCGATGTAACGCTGCACCGGGGCTTCCCAGTGGCGCTGATTGCTGGCATTGATGGCGTACTCGCTAGTGTCTTCGGGAATGCGCATTTGCGGATGCGTGAGGACGTATTCGCCCACCTCTGGCAGCAGGGTAAAGCCATTGACCCCAAAACCGGTGCTATAGACCAGCATGTTGCTGGAACCGTAGAGGGCGTAGCCGGCACAGACTTGCTGCGTGCCCGGCTGCAAGAAGTCGGCGAGCTGCGCATCTCGCCCCGCCACGGGCGCCTTGAGGATGCTGAAAATGGTACCGACGCTGATGCCCACATCGATATTACTGGAACCATCCAAAGGATCGAAAAGCAGCAGGTACTTGCCGCGCGGTACCCCGGCCGGAATGGCGTAGGGGCCGTCCTCTTCCTCGGAAACCATCCCTGCCAAATGCCCAGTCCAGTCCATGGACTTGAGGATGGCATCGTTGGCGATCACATCGAGTTTTTTCTGCACCTCGCCCTGCACGTTGCCAGTTTCTGCACTGCCCAAGGCGCCGACCAGGGCACCACGATAGACCTGCGAACCGATGAACTTACAAGCGACCATGAGATCGTTGAGCAGTGCGGCAAAGTCGCCGGAGGCCTCGGGGTAAAGGCGGGTTTCTTCGATGATGAATTGACTGAGGGTAGTACCGATCTGCATTGCTGAGGATCCTTCTGGCGGGTTCAACAGGCGCTCATGGCCAAACGAAAGGGGATGGTGGATTCTAGCGCGCGGCTTGGCCCAGGGTCCATCCACTCCAGGAACTGGACATGCAGGCGATGGATGCCGCCACTAATCTTGGGATAGACGTTGGCCGACGTGACTTCTACCTGTATCAGTGAGAGGGGCTGCCTGGGATTGAGCGGCATACCAAAGCGGCCATGCTCTGCCAACTCGCTCTGCCAGCCGAGGGATTCGCGCAAAAAACGCAAAATGAGCTGGCTGCTGCTTTCCAGGGGTGCCAATTCATCGCGCCAGTGTTGGAAATGGGTGGCGCGGAAGACGGAACTTTGCTGCTCCCAAAAGGCCAGCAAGGGAAGGTCGGCGCCGGTGAGACCGCCAGCAACCGATTGTCGTCCACGCCCAAGTTGCAGCAGCTCCTGCTGCCGCAACATATCGGCAAAGTTCTGGCGTCCATCGCGCAGGGTTTGTTGCTGCTCGCGCAGTCGGCTCTCCCAGGCCTCCAGCGCCGCGGCGTTGACCTCGCTCGAGCCGGCCCAGGCGCGCAGTACCTGAATGAGGCGATCGAGTTCCAGTAGGAGATCGACCCGCAATTCGGGCCGTTGACAGAAGTCGAGGAGTTCGAGAAAAGTACGTAATACGCTGCGCAGTCTGCTGGCCTCGGCAATATTTTCGTCTAGGCACTGAAACAGTCCCTCGAGGCGGAGGAGGGAGCGCGTTCGCTCCTGAAGCGCAGTTTCGTATATGGCCATTGGTGGTTTCTTCCCAATCCCACACAGAGAGTGCCACAAGCCTCGGCGCGACGCAAAAAGCCTTAGCGCTGAAGGTGTTGCCACCAGTCTTCGAGACGGCGGCGCAGGCTTTGGGGAGTCTGGAGATTGGGGATGATCCACCGCGCCACCCGCCGCCGCTCCTCGGGATGCACCTGTTGCGCAATGACGGCAGCGCCGACCGCCGCCGACCAACCGCGTTCGGCAAGACGCTGCTGTTGCAGCCAGGCCGGGCAGTCGATGAGCAATACACCATCGAGAAGGGGCGGATAGCCACTCTCGACGAGCAAGGGCAGAACCCAGAGGATGACGGCATCCGGTTCTTGCGCGGTAATGGCGGCGGACGCGGCCAAAAAGCGCTGGCGAATCTGCGGGTGCAGCAGTTCTTCCAACCAGCGCTTGGCCGCTGGATCGGCAAAAATCAGTTGGCGTAGGCGCGGGCGATCGAGATGACCGTTGCTATCGACGATATCGCGACCAAATCGATCGACAATCTCCTGCAGGTTGGCGTGACCCGGTGCCACCAACTCGCGCGCGAAGTGGTCGGCGTCGAGAACCTTCGCCCCCAGCCCGGCCAATATGTCGGCAGCGAGGCTCTTACCGCTCGCCACCCCACCTGTCAGACCGATGCGCTGGCTCATCCGGGGGCGGCCAAATGCAGAAACTGCTCCATCACTACCTGCGGCCAGAGCAGCATCACCGCCGCTCCCAGGGCCAAATAGGGGCCGAAGGGGATGGCATAGTCGCGACCTTTGCCGGCGGCAAGAAACCCCACGGCCACCAATCCGCCGCTCAAGGCCGCCAGAAAGAGGGCAAGAAACATGTCCTGCCAGCCCAACCAGGCACCAATCATGCCAAGGAGCTTGAAGTCACCATGCCCCATGCCCTCGCGACCGCTCAGGCGCAGGTAGAGCTCGGCAAAGCCGCGCAAAACCCCATAGCCAAGGAGCAGCCCCAGGCCGGCATCGAGGGGGCTCGCGAGGGCAAAATGCGGCGAGAGCCAAGCGCTAGCGTTGAGGAGCAGGCCCAAGAGCATTCCCGGCTTGGTGATCCAGTCCGGCAGGAGATAGGTCTCGAGGTCGATGAGGGTGAGGGCAAGCAAGGCCCAGAGCAGGACGAGGGCGGGCAGTAGTTGCCCGTGCCAGCCAATCACCCACGCGGCGAGGAGCGCGAGCAGAGCGGCGAGGATTTCGACCAAGGGGTAGCGCCAGGAGATCCCACTCTGACAGTAGCGGCAGCGGCCGAGCAACAAAAGCCAGCTCAAGACCGGGATATTGTCCCAGGGGCGCAGGGCATGGCCGCATTGGGGGCAGTGCGAACCCGGAAAGGCGATGGATTCGCCGCGCGGCAGGCGGTGGATGACGACGTTGAGAAAACTGCCGACGAGCAGGGCAATGAGGGCCAGCAGTGCCCAGGCCCAGGGTTCAAGACTCGCCGACATGATGATCATCCTGCCCGCACAAATGCAGTCGCAAGGTGCAAGAGCGCGTACTAATGCCTAAATTTTGAGCGCAGACCACGATGCGATTTTGTCCCGCGGTGAGCTGAGTGCGCAGCAGTTCTCGCTCAGCCGCCCGCAGCCGTCGCGCCAGGGGTGAGCCGCTGCCAGCGATTCCTTGTGCTGGCGCCGCGCTCTCGCGACTCAGATCCGCAACGCGAATTTCCGTACCGCTGTGCAGGGCCAGAGCTCGTTCGAGGAGATTTTCGAGCTCGCGCACATTGCCGGGAAAATCTTGGCGCACAAGCCATTGCAGGGCCTCCGCCTGTAGGCGCGGCACGGGTTGGTTATGCCGCCGGGCGATGCGCTGCAGGAGGGCCTCGGCGAGCAAGGGGATGTCCTCGCGGCGCTGGCGCAGGGGCGGAATCAGCAGGGGAACCACATAGATGCGATAGTACAAATCGGCTCGAAAGCTGCCGGCTTCGATGAGTTGCTGTAAGTCGCGGTGGGTAGCGGTAATCAGACGAATGTCGATGGGAACTTCGCTGTTGGCGCCTACCGGACGGATACTGCGTTCTTGCAGGGCACGCAGGAGCTTCGCCTGCATGGCGAGGGGAATATCGCCAATCTCGTCGAGAAAGAGGGTGCCGCCATCGGCGGCCAAAAAGAGACCGCTGCGTTTTTGATGGGCGCCGGTGAAGGCCCCCTTCTCGCTGCCAAAGAGTTCGCTCTCGAGCAGGTTTTCGGGAATGGCGGCACAATTGACGGCAACGAAAGGCTTGTTTCGACGCGGGCTGGCGTCATGGATGGCACGGGCGGTGAGCTCCTTGCCGGTGCCCGATTCACCAGAGACGAAGACCGGTGCATTGCTGCGACCCAGAACGCGAATCTGCTGGCGCAGTTCCCGCATGGCCGAACTCTCCCCCACCAAACGCTCTAAACCGGCGCCGAGTTCCTCCGGCTCCAGCGTGGCCAGGGCCTGGGCTTGCTCGACCAAGCGTCGCAGCCGATGCAGCTCGATGGGTTTGGTCATGAAGTCGAAGGCGCCCGCCTGCATCGCCTCGACGGCGCCTTCGGTCGAGGCGTAGGCAGTGATGACCGCTACCGGCAGCTGCGGGAACTGGCTACGGATATGGCGCACCAGCTCCAGGCCATTGCCATCGGGTAGACGCAGATCGGTCAGGCAGAGACTAAAGCTAAATTTGCCGAGGGCTTCCCGTGCCTTTTGCAGGCTATGGGTGGGCACCACGACAAAGCCCATTTCCGAAAGGGTAATATCGAGCAGCTCGGTAATGGCCGGCTCATCGTCGAGGACCAAGGCGCGGGCGCGCTCACTCATAGCAATGTGCCCAGCTGCCATTCGGGGAGGGAAAAGACGAATTCCGCGCCATGGCGATGATTGCGAGCCTCGATGTCGGCGCGGTTGGCGCGCAAGAGTTCGCGCACCAAGGGCAAGCCAAGCCCGGTGCCGAGGGATTCGGTGGTGAAGAAAGGTTCAAAAATGCGCTCCAGATTTTCTTCCGGGATACCCTGACCATAATCGCGTACGCGAATTTCGACAGCCCTTTGATTCTGCATGGGTGTCAGCAGAATTTCCACACGCAGGGGCTGCCCCGGTGGCTTGCCGTGCTGCGCGGCGTTCAGCAGCAAATTGGTAAAAATCTGCTGTAATTGTTCCGGGTCACAGCTTACCAACGGCAAGCCATCATCACCGTGCAGCTCGACTTGTAAGTCGAGCAGGCTAGGATCTGCGCGCAGCTGACTCAGAATTTGTGGCAACCAAGCGGTGAGGGCGATGGGGGCTGGGTGGGCGGCACGGGGGCGCGACATCTCCAGCACCGACTCGACAATGCGGTTGAGGCGTTGGGATTCCCGATCGATGATCTGCAACAGACGCTCGCCGCTGGCGTCGAGAGAGCGCTCGGCAAGGAGTTGGGCGGCGTGGCGGATGGCGCTCAGGGGGTTGCGGATCTCGTGCGCGATATTGGCGGCCAGGCGGCCGAGGGCGGCCATTTGCGCCTCGCGTTGCTTTTCCCGCAGGCTGCTCGCGTCGCGCAGGGTGAGCAAGCGGAACGGGGTGTTGGCAAGGGCGATGCTACGTAGCCAGAGCAACCGTTTGCCGCTCGCCATCTTCGTCGTGCGAATGGAAAGCTCGCGTTCGGGAATCGTATCGGCATGGCGCAGGAATTCACCCAAATCCGGTTGTACTTGGTCGAGCACATAGGGATTCGTGTCTGCGGGCAGTTGGGCGAGTTCCTGGGCCAGAGGATTGCTGAACAGCACCCGATTCTGGCGGTCGAGGACCAGCAGGCCGGCATCGAATTGGCGAATGATTTCTCGATTGAGGGTGTTGAGGTCGAGAATTTCCTGTGCTCGTAGAGCGTCTTCCTGAGCGCTGCGCTCACGATAGCGCACCAGATTGTCGGCCAGGTAGGCAACGGCGAAAAGTGCGAGGCTGTAGATCAGTACCCCACCCGAACCGAGCTGTCCCTGACGCAGAAAATTGATGACGATTACCGCGACGATGGTCACCCATACCTGAATCAAAGCAACATGCCCGCGCACTTGATAGACATTGGCGATGAGCAGGAGTAGCGGAAGGATGGCGAGGGGACCGGAAATGGCACCGCTGCAGTAGAAAAGGTAGAGAACGAAAAGGGTATCGACGCTGACCACCAGGATCCGCGTCCATTGTGGCCAGGCGCGCGGGTAGATCTGGCTGGAGAGGAGCAGGCCAAAACTCCAGATCAGGGCAAGGATGGCGGCGCTGCGCAGGGCGGACAGCCAGGGCGAATGGCTAGGCAGGATCTGCAGCTGCGGGTACTGGGTAAAAAAGGTCAGAACCGCCGCGATGACCAAGCGGTAGAGGGCAATGGCTTTGGCCGGCGGGGTCAGCCTGGATGGCGAGTCTGCGACTGCCGCATCCATGGCTCAGAGATTGGTAACGCGCAGGACTTCGTCCAGACTGGTCAGCCCTTCCTTGACCCGCAGCAGCCCAGCTTGGCGCATGGTCAGAATGCCCTCGGCCTGGGCCTGACGGGCGATGTCGAGGGAGGTGCCACCACGCAAGATGATTTCCTGTATGGATTCCGTCACTGGCATCACTTGGTAGAGACCGATACGCCCGCGGTATCCAGTGCCATTGCACTGCTCACAGCCCTGGGGCGCCATTGGTGTCCAGCCTGCAAGATCGGCCTCGGCAAAGCCCGCCTGGCGCAAGGCCACTTCGGGGATCGCTTGTCGGCGTTTGCAGGCCGCGCAGAGTTTGCGCGCCAGTCGTTGGGCAATCACCAAATGTACGCTGCCAGCGATGTTGTAGGCAGGGATTCCCATGTTCTCGAGCCGCGTCAGACTTTGGGGAGCGTCATTGGTGTGCAAAGTGGCCAGTACTAGGTGTCCGGTTTGCGCTGCTTTGACCGCGGTTTCGGCAGTCTCGAGATCGCGCACCTCGCCAACCATGATGATATCCGGGTCCTGGCGCAGGAAGGAGCGCAGGGCGGTGGCAAAGGTGAGGCCGATGCGTTCATTGATGTTGACTTGGTTGATCCCGTACACCGGGATTTCTACCGGATCTTCGGCGGTACTGATATTGACGTCACCGGTATTGAGGATGTTCAGCGCTGTATACAAAGTGGTTGTCTTGCCCGACCCCGTCGGTCCGGTGACGAGGATCATTCCGTAGGGCTTGCTGATCGCCTCGTGGAAGGCCGCCAGCTGTTGCGGCAGAAAGCCCAGCTGCTCCACCGGCGCATTGGCGGCAGCCGGGTCGAGAATACGCAACACCACCGTCTCGCCATAGGCCGTGGGCAGAAAAGATACGCGAAAATCGATGGTGCGCGCTGGAGGAATGCGCACGCGCAGGCGCCCATCCTGGGGCAGGCGGCGTTCGGCAATATCCAGGCGGCAGAGGATCTTCAGGCGCGAGGTGATGCCTTCGCGCAAGGCAATGGAGGGGTGGAGGACGTCCTGTAGCACGCCATCGAGACGATAGCGGACGCGAATGTCGCGCTCATAGGGCTCAATATGGATGTCCGAAGCGCCTTTTTGGATGGCATTGAGGAGCAGTTGCTGGACGAAGCGCACCACCGGCGCGTCTTCTCCCTGCTGTTCGGCGCGCAGGTCGAATTCGTCTTCGTCCGTTTCGCTGTCGGGCGCCGAGGAAAAATCCTCGAGGCGGTTCGTGAGGTCGCCCAGGTACTCGCTGAGGGCGTGCTGCAGTTTGTCGGCTTCGACCAGAATGGGAAAAACGCGCTGCACTCCGGCGTTGAAGCGGATATCCTCGGTAGCCTTTACGTCGGTAGGGTCGGCAATCGCTAGATAGAGGGCATCGCGCGTATGGGAGAGGGGAAGAACCTGATAGCGCTCGAGGAGAGCGCGATCGATGCGCCGCACGCTCTGCTCGTCTGGGTGGACCGCGCTCAAATCGAGCATCGGCAGGCGATAGCGCTCCGACAGATATTGCAGTAGGGCGAGCGAGGAGAAGGCCTTTTTTTCAAGCAAAAAGGCCAGGACCGGTCGTTTGCCGAGGCTCGGGTCCCTAAGCAGAACGCGTAGCGTCGCCTCGTCGATCAGACCGGCGGCAATGATGCCGCGTAGCAGCGGACTCAGCGGGGTGCTTTCGGTGTTGTTAGCCATGTTCGCATCGCTTCCTCGACGGCATCGGTGTCTGGCAGTTGGCCAGTCCAAATGCGAAAACTTTCCGCCCCTTGCGCGACCAGCATGCCAAGGCCATCCACGCAGCGCAGACCCTGCGCCGCGGCTGTCGCCAGCAAGGGGGTCTGCAAAGGTTTATAGACGATATCACAGACAATGCCGGTTTTCGGCATGCGCGCGAGGGCCAATTCCGGATGATCCTCCCCGTGTAGGCCGCGGCTGCTGGTATTGACCACCAGCTGCAGGTCGCCAAGAAGCGGGGTGAGGGCATCGCGGCTGAGTGGCAGCGGTCGGATGGGCAGGGCGGTAAATTCTGCAGCCAAGGCTTCGGCCCGAGCTAGGGTACGGTTGGCGAGATAGATCGGGGTGGCGCCAACGAGGGCGAGGGCGTGCAAGACTGCCCGTGCTGCCCCGCCTGCGCCAATGACCAGACTGGCACCAGCGGCACGCGCACCGGTGTGACGGCCGATGGCGCGGGCAAAGCCGACTACGTCGGTGTTTTCGCCATGCACCCTCCCGTCGGCAAAGAGCAGGGTGTTGGCCGCCCCCACCGCTTGCACGGTGGGCGAGACCACATCCAAAAACGGCAGCACGGCTTCCTTGTGCGGGATAGTGACATTGACGCCGCGCACCCCCAGGGCCTGCAGACCGCGGATGGCAGCGGGCAAGGCCGTAGGCGCCACCGGAAAGGGAGAATACAAAAAATCCATGCCCGTCTGCTCGGCAAAGCGTTGTTGCATCCAGGGCGACAGGCTATGCGCCACGGGATGCCCGATGATGCCGCAGACCAAAGCGCTGCCGCTGGGCTTTAGCATGCCGGTCCTCCGCTGGCTTGTGTCCGACTCAGCCACGCCACGACTTCCGGCCAGTTTCGCCCGGGGTAGAGACTGCCCAGCACCGTCGCCCGTCGCTGCCCGGTGACCCCGTGCAGGTCGAGACGGGTTCCCAGCAAACAATGCCCGCCGAGCCAGGCAAAGGCCAGGGCCTCCATTGCTTGGGCGGGAACCGCACAGGTCTCCTCGCCGAGTTCTACGCGGGTTTGGGGAAGGGCATCTTGCAGTAGCGCCAGCAAAAAACGATTACGCGCGCCGCCGCCAAAGACCAGCAGCCGCTGGGCCGGTGGCAGCCAGCTTTGCGCGGCCGCGGCAATACTGCGCGCGCTCAGTGCCGTAAGGGTGGCCAAGAAGTCTGCGGCTTCATGGCGCCAGTCCGCCCACTGCTGCCGCACCCAGGCGGCATGAAACAGCTCGCGGCCGGTGCTTTTGGGCGGGGGACGGTGAAAATACGGCAGGCGCAGCCACTGCTGTAACTCCCTTTCCTGCACCTGTCCCTGGGCCGCCCAATGGCCTTCTGCGTCGAAGCGTTGGGTGCTCAGCAACTGCACGGCGCTGTCGATGAGGACATTGCCAGGACCGGTATCAAAGGCTTGTACGGTGGCGTTTTGGCCGCGCGCCGGCAGCCAACTGAGATTCGCCATCCCGCCCACATTGAGCACCAGCAGTGGCGTATCGGCGGCGAGCAGGGCGGCATGAAAGATCGGTACCAGGGGCGCTCCCTGCCCACCCTGGGCCAAGTCCGCCCGGCGAAAATCGTGAGCCACACTGCAGCCGGTGGCGTCGGCAAGATCGTAGGCAGAGCCAATCTGCCAAGTGTAGCCGTGTTCGCCATCGGGTTGATGGGCTACGGTTTGGCCGTGCAGGGCGATCAGCTGGAATTCCTGCCCAGCGGCGAAAATCTGGCAAGCAAACTGCCCGTGGAGCCGGCCAATCTCGCGATCGAGGGCCAGCAGAGGCCGCGATTCGCCCCCTTCTTGCAGGGCAAAGATGCGTTCCTGCAGGGCCGGCGGGTAGGGAAAATGCCAGTGACCGCAGAATTCCCCGGCGTTATCCGGGGAGAAGCGAAGGAGGGCGGCGTCGATGCCATCGGCACTGGTGCCAGACATCATCCCCAGAATCTGCAACCGACCTCCTTACCGAAGCGTGTTAGGCGTGCGGGTGCTCGTGCACGTGGCCATGGGCGAGCTCTTCGGCGCTGGCGGCACGAACATCGCGAACGGTCACATCGAAATGTAACTGCATGCCCGCTAGGGGATGATTGAGATCGACGGTGATCTCATCGCCCTCCATCTCGATGATGGTGGCAACGCGCACCCCTTCATCGGTATCGACCTCAAACTGCGCGCCAATCTCGAGCTCGTCGGGATCGTCGAAGTCTTCTTTGCCGACCACTTCGACGAGATCCTCATCCCACTCGCCGTAGCCATCCTCGGGTCCCACATCGGCCTGGATGCGATCGCCGCTCTGATGGCCCGCCAAGGCGCGCTCGAGTCCGGGAACGATGTCGCCGTGCCCGTGGAGATACACCAAGGGACCATCGCCCTCGGAACTGTCGAGGATTTCGCCGTCCTCGTCGGTGAGAGTGTAATCGAGGGTGACAACGCAGTCCTTCGCGATCTTCATGACACGGTTTCCTTGGTGGCGGAGTTTCTCCGATGCAGTGTAGCCGTTGCCAGTATGCGGCGCAAAGCGCCCTAGTGGGCCGGCAGGTGTTCGTCGATGATTTGTCGAAAATCGGCAATCCATTCCGCGTCGTCATTCAGGCAAGGAATGTAATGCATTTCTTT
>NZ_JAVRKK010000080.1:0-10596 GCF_031962545.1 Candidatus Igneacidithiobacillus taiwanensis | reverse complement strand
CGTATCGTCAATGAGCAGACCAAAGAGGAGATGCGGCGCATTCTGCGGGAAATCCAGAATGGTGAATTTGCTCGCGAATTCATCCTCGAGAACCAATCCGGCAAGCCGACCATGCAGGCCAAGCGTCGTCTAGCTGCAGAGCATCCCCTCGAGGTAGTGGGGCAGAAGCTGCGTTCGATGATGACCTGGATCGGTCAAAACCGCATTGTCGATCGTTCGCGCAACTGAGCGATTCTGCTTGGTATGGAGCCGCCCCGGTGGTATCGGGGCGGCATTTTTTGCTCTGGCGGCTTTCCCAGGCGCTGGCGACTTGCTAGGCTTGCCCCATGCCTGATTATCCCTACGCCATTCTTGCCCGCGAAGGCTGGCCTTTCCTGGCACTCTTTGCCGCACTGACGGCACTGAGTGCGTTTTTTGCCCTGTGGTGGTTGGCGCTTCCCTTTTTTCTCTTGCTGCTCTTTAGCCTGCAATTTTTTCGCGATCCCCGGCGGCCCCTGCCCGCAGCCTTGCCCGGTGGGGTGCTCTGCCCGGCAGATGGGCGCGTGATTGCAATCGAGGAGGTCGATGATCCCTTTTTGCATCGTCCCGCGCTGAAGATCAGTATCTTCATGAATGTCTTCGATGTGCACGTCAATCGCTTGCCCGTGGCAGGGGTGGTGCGCGAGCGCTGGTATCTGCCCGGGCGCTTCTTCAACGCCTCCCTCGACAAGGCTTCGGCAGAGAATGAGCGTAACGCCCTGTGGATGCTCACCGAAGATGGGCAGGACGTGACCGTGGTGCAGGTGGCGGGCTTGGTGGCACGGCGTATTCTCTGCTACGTACAGCCCGGAGAGAGCTGTCGGCTTGGGCAGCGTTTCGGCTTCATCCGCTTTGGCTCGCGGGTCGACACCTATCTGCCGCTGTCGGCCACGCCCCTGGTGCATCTGGGGCAGCGCCTGCGATCGGGGGCGGAGTGGATGGCGCAGTTGCAGGTCGACGCGTGAACCAGCAACGCTACCCCCGGCGCGGCGTATATTTGCTGCCCAACCTCTTTACCACTGCCAGTCTCTTCGCCGGCTTCTATTCTATCGTTGCCGGTATCCACGGCCATTTCCGGGTTGCTGCAGTGGTGATCTTCATCGCCATGATTCTCGATGGTCTCGATGGTCGGGTGGCGCGGATGACCGGTACCCAGAGTGCCTTTGGGGCCGAATACGATTCTCTGGCGGATGTGATTGCCTTTGGTATCGCCCCATCTTTACTGGTGTTTTTGTGGGGACTGCAGCATTTTGGCAAATTCGGTTGGCTGGGTGCGTTTGTCTTTACCGCCTGTGGTGCGTTACGCCTGGCGCGTTTCAATAGCCAGGCACACAACACTTCCAAGCGCTATTTTCAGGGGCTACCCATTCCCACGGCGGCTACGGTTTTGGCAAGTTTGGTGTGGTTTTCCCAAACCGAAAAATTTGCCTGGGTTGGCGCGATTGCGCCCTATCTCGCCCTCGGTTTTGTGTATTTGCTGGGTTTACTCATGGTCAGCAATATCCGCTATCGCAGCTTCAAGGACATCGATCTGCACGGACGCATGCCCTTTGCCTTGGCCATCAGTCTGGTCCTGATTGTGGCAGCAGTTGCCGTACACCCACCTTTGGTATTGTTCACCATCTCGGTCGCCTACGTTTTGATTGGTCTGCTCAGTACCCTCTGGCAATTGAGTCAGCGCCGCCGCCGTCGCCGCTAGTCTCTCGCGCCCTCAGGGCGAAACACGGATGATCATGAAGGCGAGCATGGCTGTTGCCGAGAAAAGAATGAGGCCGTACAGGGCATATAGCCATTTGTGCACGTGATATTCGCCGGCATCAACTTTCTTTACCGTGCGTACGAAGTTGATACCGCCGATGATCAGATTGCTGACGCCAAGCACGATAAAGATGATCCCCATACCCGAAAAGCCATCCCCCGTACTCAGCTTGGTGTGCAGCATGACCGACAGCTGTTCGAGAAAAAAGTCGAACTTCTCGATGACGAAACCAAAAGCGATGAGACCGATACCCGTACGCACCCAGGCCAAAAAGGTGCGTTCGGCGGCCATATAAATACGAGGGTCGATGATTTCTTTGGCAGGCACGGTAATTCCTTTAGCAATGTGATGCAGGTCGGCAAAAAACCAAAAGCCGACGACGAAGATGAGGACAATGGGTGGCCAGATGAGTAAGCGGTGCAACTCTTCAAATAGATGCGCGAAGTGCTGCTCACCAATAGCCAAGAAGATGACTTGTAACCGAAACGCGATCAGGCCCGTACCGATAGTGAAAAAGAGCAGCTTGAAATAGCCCAAATAGGTACGCTCGAGGGCCATATACAGTCGCGGCTCCTGCGCCGTTGGTAAATGCCGGAGGAGGATCATGCGGCGCTACTAGCCAGAGTGTGGGCAAGACGACGATACTGCAGGGCTTCGGCTAAGTGTTCCTGCTGAATCGTCTCGCTTTCCGCGAGATCGGCAATACTGCGGGCGACACGCAGGATGCGATGGTAGGCGCGGGCAGAAAAATGCAGTCGCTCGGCAGCGAGGCGGAGAAACCTGGCGCTGCTCTCGTCGAGGGCACAAAAACGGTCCAGGGCTTCGCCCTCGAGTTGTGCGTTATTGCAGCCTTGGCGCTGCCATTGCCGGGTGGCGGCCGCACCGATACGTGCCCGCCAGTAGGCGCTGTTCTCGCCCCGCGGCGCATTCTGCAGGTATTCCGGCGCCAGCACTGGCACCTCGATTTGCAGATCGATACGGTCGAGGAGGGGACCGGAAAGGCGGCTGCGATATTGGTTGATTTGTGCCGGCGTGCAGCGACAGGCCTGTAGCGGATTGCCGAGGTGACCGCAGGGGCAGGGATTCATGGCGGCAATCAGTTGAAAACGCGCAGGAAAGCGGGCGCGCTGCCGCGCGCGCGCAACATGAATCTCGCCGGATTCCAGCGGTTCCCGCAATACCTCGAGCACCGAGCGCGGAAATTCCGGGAGTTCGTCGAGAAAGAGCACTCCGCGGTGGGCGAGGCTGATTTCCCCCGGACGCGGTTGCGAACCTCCCCCCACCAAGGCGGCAGCGGAGACACTGTGATGCGGGCTCCGATACGGTCGCTGCCGCCAACGCTGCGGGTCAAAAAGCCCATGCAAGCTGTAGATGGAAGCGACTTCGAGGGCTTCCTCATGCCGCAAGGGGGGCAGTAGGCCGGGCAGGCGGGCGGCGAGCATACTCTTGCCGGTTCCGGGCGGCCCGGAAAAAAGCAGATGATGGCCACCGGCAGCGGCAATGATCAGGGTCCGCTTGGCCTGCTCCTGGCCGCGGACATCGGCCAAATCCGGACCCGGCAAGGGCAGGTCGCCGGTTTCGTTGAGGGGTGCCAAGGCCGGGAGGCTCTCCTCGCCGCGCAAGGCAGCCACCAATTGCGCCAAGCTCTCGGCGGGTAGTAGGCGACAGCGCCCGGCCAGTTGTGCCTCGCTGGCGGCTACCATGGGCAGGGCAAGCGCATGGTCGACCTCTGCCGCCGCCAGGGCGCAAGCGAGCACACCGGGAACTTGCCGCAGACTGCCATCGAGGGCCAGCTCACCGATGCATTCCAGTCTATCGAGGACGGTGACCGGCAATTGCCCGCTGGCACCGAGGATGCCGAGGGCAATGGGGAGGTCGAAGCGCCCTCCCTCCTTGGGGAGATCTGCGGGCGCGAGATTGACGACGATGCGCCGTGCCGGGAACTCGAAGCCGCTGTTCTGGATGGCTGCTCGCACCCGGTCGCGAGACTCGCGCACGGCTGCCTCGGGCAGGCCGACGATGGCAAAGGTCGGCAAACCGGGGCCGAGATCGCATTCTACCAACACCTCCGCCGCACGAATGCCGACGGGGGCGCGACTGCGCACCAGAGCTAGGGCCATGCTTTAGCCTTGCGAAGTTTGATCCTTGCCCGCCAACTCTTCGAGACGCGCCTCCAAGGCCGCCACCCGTGCGGCAAGGCGGGTGTTGAGCTCTTGTTGAATTTCGAACTCCTCGCGGGTGACGAGGTCGAGGCGATCCAGGGCGTTGGCGATCACCGTCTTCAGTTGTTTGTCCAGATCTTCTTTGACCGACCCAAAACGGGCCAAGGCATCACCAACGGCAGCAGCGATATCGTCGACAATACGGTGTTGCATCCTAACTCTCCTCTACAGGCCCATGGCTTGACGAATGAAAAAACGTTTCAGAGGGGGCGTCATGCTCGTGCCCCAGAGTCCCAGATCGCGTAGCCGCGCCAGCAGGGGGCTGCGATTGGAGAAAAGGTGGTTGAGGCCGCCGCAGGTGGCGACGGTGAGGAGGTTGTCGGGGCGGCGCTCCCGCTGATAGGCAAGCAGCACTTGGCGTTGGCCAAAATCTTGCCGGGTGCGCAGTGCCGCAAGGATCACGTTGCTGAGGCTGACGACGTCGCGAAAACCGAGGTTGACGCCGAGTCCCGCCAAAGGATGGACGCCATGGGCGCTATCACCAAGGAGCACGACGCGCTCCTGCACGTAGCGGTTCACATGCAGGGCAGAAAGCGGATACTTGCCGCGCGGGCCGATACCACGCAGAACCCCCAGCTGCGGCCCGAAAGCAAGCTGGAGTCGGTGCAGAAATTGCTCATTGTCGAGGGCGAAGAGTTGCCGCGCCATGAGCGTACGCGCGCTCCAGACCAGGCTCGCCTGCGGGCGACCCTCCGCATCGTTGGCGAAGGGGAGAAGCGCGATGGGCCCGGTGGGCAGGAAGCGCTGGTAGGCGATTCCGCCGTGCGGCCGTTCGACCTGTACCGTGGCGACGATGGCCTCCTGCTGGTAGTCCTCACGCAGGATGCTGCTCTGGATGAGCTGCTGGCGCAGCGACGACTGGCGCCCCTCGGCAATGGCGAGGAGACGGCCGCGGTAGCGGTTTTCTTGGGCGTCGGCGAGCTCGATGGCGTCTTGGTCGAGGTAGCGGGATTGCCACTGGCAGTCGAACAGTAAGGTACCGCCGGCGGCACCAAAGGCGGTGCGCAGCTCTTGCTCGAGGCGCTGGTTTTCACAAATGTGACCAAGCAACGGAGCATCCACATCGGCAGCGTCGAGTTGGATGCTGCCAGCGTTTTCGGCATCCCAAACTCGCATCCCCACCACCGCTGTGCCGAGACTGGCAACGTCGACGCCTTGTTCGGCGAGGAAGGCGCCGGCGCCGGCATTGACGAGACTGCTGCGTTGCAGAGGGTCGGCGGCGGCGCAAAGGCTCTCGCTGCGCCGTTCGGCAATGGCAACCCGCAGCCCTGCCCGCTGCAGAGCGAGGCCAAGGGCGGCGCCGACCATGCCGGCGCCGGAAATCAGTACGTCGTAGTCTTGCTCAGCGCGCATGATGGGCAAGCTCCAGATCGGGAATACGGCTGTTGAAGGGAAGATCGATGCCAGCCAAGCGCGCCGCCAAACGCCGCTTGAGCAGGGGGCTGCTCTCCACGGCCTGTAGGGCGAGATCTCGTCCCAGGCGCCAGGGGAGCGGGGGCAGGGCAAAGAGGCGATTCATTCCTTCGGTAAAGGCGATGATCTCCAAGCGATCCTGACGGCGAATGCGTTGGAAGTCCTGCAGCAATGCTGCCGCACCCGGATCGCTTGCCTGCCCGGCCGCCTCACGCAGCAGCGCTGCCAGGGTAACCGCATCGCGCAGGCCGAGGTTGTAGCCCTGCCCGGCCAGGGGATGTAGGGTTTGCGCGGCATTGCCGAGGGGCACGATGCGGCTATTTGGCGGCGCAGAGAATTGCTGAAAATGCAGGGGGTAGAAGCCGCGTCCCTCTACCTCGCGTAACGGCGTAAGCCCAGGCGGTAGCTGGGTGTTGAGTTGACGCAAGAATTCGCTGTCGGAAGCGTTCAACAGCCGACTCGCAGCACTAGGGAGCAGGCTCCAGACGAGGGAGAAGCGGCCGTCGGCTCGGGGCAGTAAGGCAAGCGGCCCACTTTCGAGGAAGTGTTCGTAAGCGATCCCAGCAGTGCTGCCGGGAACTCCCACCCGTGCCGTGCAGGCGTAGCGGTTATGATCCCAGCCGCGGCGCTGCAAGGCGAGCATGCGCTGCAGTCGGCCGTGGCCGCCGTCTGCCAAGATGAGCAGCTTGGCCTCGATCTGGCGGTCGTCTCCCCAGTCCAGTCGCACGCGGTCGGGGTACCAGGTAAAGCTTTCCACTGGCCCCCAGGGCAGGCGCCGAAACTGTTCCGACTCCGGTGGCAGGCGGGTTTGCAAGCCCTGGCGTAGGGCATCTAGGACAACGACTTCCCCTACGACCCCCTCGGGGGCCGCCAACAACTCGTGAGAGAGCTGCACCCGCGCCAAACCGCGAGCTTGGGAGATCTGCACTTGGCGAATGGGCCCGCGGGCGTCGGCCGGTAAGCAGACATCGAAAGCACGCAGCAGGCGCAGGGAGGCGAGGGCGAGAGCGACGGTGCGTTCCTCCTCGCCGGAGCTCTTTTCTCGTCCGGGCGGGGTGCTATCGACGACGCAAATCCGCAGCGGCGTCGCGGCCAGAGCCAAGACCAGACTATGGGCAATGGGGCCGTCACCGAGAATAAGCAAATCGCAATCCATAGGCCATACTCTAGGGGTTCCGGGTCGGGGCAGCAAGCCGAGGAGCGCGTTTTGCCCCGGATCTTCTTGGGGCCCGGCGCGCGTCATGGCACACTGTGCCCATTCGTTGCGGTTGCCAGAGCCAAACAAGATGCAGAAATCTCCCTCCCCTAGCAGTTTTCCCTTGCGTATTGGCGCGGTAGAGCGCGATCTCCCGCTGTTTGCGGTGCGTCCCGATCTCGCCATTGCCGTGCTCAACATTCTTGGCGATACGGAGCTTTGTGAGGCCGCCGCCGATGCTCTGGCCAAATCCCTGGCGGGCTACGATTTCGTGGCCCTGGTGACGGCGGAGGCGAAGAGCATTCCCCTCGCCTACGCCCTTTCGTTACGGGTGCGCAAACCCTATGTCGTGCTGCGCAAAAACTACAAATCTTACATGGGGGAGGCGTTGCAGGCCGTGACTCTCTCCATTACCACCGGCAAAGAGCAGACCCTCTACCTCGACGCCAAAGATCGGCACCTGCTGCAAGGTCGACAGGTGGTTATCGTCGATGACGTCATCAGCACCGGTTCGACCCTGGAGGCAATGCGCAGCCTGATGCAAGAAGCGCAGGCAGGGATTGCTGCGGTGGCGACGATTTGCACCGAGGGCACGCCGCCAAGCTTGGCCGAACCGCTTCTCTCCCTGGCGCATTTGCCCCTGTTTCCGCTGGGGCAAGCATGAGCACGGCAACGGTCGTACACGTACTAACACCGCGGCAGCGCTGCGATCTCGAGCTCCTGCTCAACGGTGCCTTCGCGCCCCTCGAGGGCTTTATGGATGAGGCGACCTGGGACGCGGTGCTCACGCGTATGCGCTTGCCCGATGGACGCCTGTGGCCGATCCCTATCACCCTCGAGCTGGGGCAGGCAGTGCCGGTAGGGTCGGAATTACGACTCGATCGCGAAGATGGCACCCCTTTGGCGCGGATGCAGGTGACTGCCTGCTATCGGCCCGATCGCCGCCGCGAGGCGCTGTTGGTGTATGGCAGCGATGATCCACGGCATCCCGGGGTGGCGCAGATTCTCGCCCTGCCCGAGTGGAATGTGGCGGGCCCGCTGCAACCTTGGGATGATGGGGTGCTGCGGCGGGCGGCGGCAGTGGAGTTTCCGCCCGAATATCGTCACCCGGCGGAGTTGCAAGCCCTGGGGGCCGGGCGCCCTCTGCTCGCCTTCCAGACGCGCAATCCCCTCCACCACGCGCATATTGCCATTACCCAGGCGGCGCTGGCGGAACTTGGCGCCGAGGCTCGTCTGCTTTTGCATCCTGCCATCGGGCCGACCAAGCCCGGCGATGTGGATGCTGCCTCGCGCATGCGCGCCTACCGGGCCGTCCTGCCCCATTACCAGCCTGGGCAGGTGATCCTTTCGCCGCTGCCGTTGGCGATGCGCATGGCAGGGCCGCGGGAGGCGCTCTGGCACGCTCTCATCCGCCGTAATCATGGCGCCACGCACTTCGTCGTCGGCCGTGCCCATGCCGATCCTGGCCACCCGGAGCGCGCTAGTTGGTACCCGCCCTTCGCGGCCCAGGAACTGCTTACCGAGCACGCTGCCGAGTTGGGAATCCAGCCGGTATTGCTGCCGGAGTATGCCTACTCGTCGAAGCGCCGTGCCTATGTGCCACGGGCCGAGGCCAATGGCGAGCGGCTGGCGGAACTCTCGGGTACGGAACTGCGCCGTCGCTTGGCCGCCAATGAGGAGATTCCAGAGTGGTTTTCGCCGCCGGAGGTGATACATATTCTCCGTCAGGCCTACCGAGGTGCCGATCGCCGCGGTTTGGTGCTGTGGTTTACGGGCCTATCGGCAAGCGGTAAGAGTACCCTGGCCGGGATGCTGGCGCGACGGCTGGAGAGTCACGATGCCCGCGCCGTGACCATGCTCGACGGCGATGTGGTACGCCGGTTTCTTTCCAAGGGCCTGGGATTCAGTCGCGAAGACCGCGACGAAAACATTCGCCGCATTGGCTTTGTGGCGAGTCTGGTGGCGCGCCATGGGGGTATTGCCCTGGTTGCCGCCATTTCTCCCTATCGTAGCGCGCGCGCCGAGGCGAGGCGCTTGGTGGAGGACGCCGGTGGACTGTTCATCGAGGTCCATGTTGCCACGCCTTTGGCGGTCTGTGCCCAACGCGATCCGAAAGGGCTCTACGCCCAAGCTCTATCCGGGCAGCTTGCGCATTTTACCGGCGTTAGCGATCCCTACGAGGAGCCAGAACACCCGGAATTGCGTTTGGACACGAGCCTGGTTTCGGACAGCGAGGCCCTCGCCACCCTCTGGCGCTATTTAACGGAAGCGGGCGTTTTGCGTGCGGAGCCCTGACGCGTGGACACCCTGCACTTGCTGGCGGCGACGCGCTGCCTGCGTGAGGAATTCGTTGGACGGCGCTTGCAGGGGGTTGTGGTCGAGCAAGGCGTCGCCCGACTACATTTTGGACGTCATTACCTAGTTCTTGCCTACCGCCATCCGTCCCTGGGCTTGTTTTGGGAAGAAGCCCCAAAATCGGTACCAAAGCCGACGGGACCCGCCGCCGTTCTAGGTCAGAAGCTCGCGGGCTGCCGCCTCGAATCCCTGGAGATGCCGGTTGCCGATCGCATCCTGCGCCTGGTCTTTGTGCAAGAAGACTGGATTCGCGCCGAGCGTAGCTGGACCCTGATGGCCGAATGCTTTGGTGGCAAAGGCGCTCTTGTGCTACTGGACGGCGAGGAGCGTATCCATTGGGCCTCGCGCTGGGATGATCTGGAAGTCGCCGATGCGCGTATTTTGCCGCACGCCCATTACCGACCGCCCGCCAAGGCGCGGAACTGGACAACCCTGAGCGATGTGGCCGAGCTCCTGCATCCGCGTCGGCGCGCAGCACTTACCCCGGAACTGCGCCTGGCAGTGCAAACTCTGCTCGCATCCGCGGGCTGCCCCGACTTCTTCGCCAATGCCGCAGGCGATTTCTACCCCTTGGCACTGGTCCCAGAAGCAAGGCCGATGGCCGCACGCCCGGCTTTGGCATGGTCGACGACCCCACCCGCGCCGCCCCGCGAGGAACGTAGTGCCGGGTCGCAGCTTCGGCAGCGACTGCAGCGGCGTCGAGAAGCTCTGCAAACCGATCTGCAACGTTGGCTGGCAACCGCGGGGGAGGGGCAGCGCCAAGCCGAGGCCCTCTTTGCCGTCCCCGATCGGCTCGCTACCGGCGAGCCGCTAACTTTGCCGGAGTATCGGGCGGATGGGGTTGGGGAAATCCGTGTCGAGGTGCCCGCGGGTAAACGCCTCCATGCCTATGCCGAGGAGCTCATGCGTCGGGCGCAACGCAGCAAACGGGCCCAGCAGCGCATTGCCGAGGAGTTGCGCGCCGTCGATGCCGAGGAGCAGGCGCTGCTCGCTGGCACGATTCCGGTGCTTGCCAAGCCGCCTGCGGCAAAGACAAGTAAGGTCGCGCACCAACCAGCCATTGGGCAACGGGAAATCGAGGGTTTTCTGGTGCTCTGGGGTAAGAATGCCCGCGCCAATGAGCAGCTCAGCTTTCGCATGGGTAAGCCGCAGGATATCTGGCTACACGTGCAGGATGTGCAGGGCAGCCACGTACTCATTCGCCGGGATAGCGCGCAGACGCCCGTGCCTGCCGCAGTCTTGCAGGCAGCGGCGGAAATCGCTCTCCAGGAAAGCCAATCCCAGGCCTTGTCGGCCGAGGTAGACTGGACCGAACTACGCAACGTGAGCCGGCATCCCCAGGGTGGGCCGGGGCGCGTCGTCTACCGCCGTTTTCAGACCTTGCGCGTGCGCCGCCCGGGCAGCGGGCGCGTCCAGCCCTGAGGGGACGCTAGCAAAACGATTGGCGGTGGGTCAGGGATTCGAACCCTGGAAGAGGTTGCCCCCTTGCTAGTTTTCAAGACTAGTGCCTTCAACCGCTCGGCCAACCCACCGTATGGGCGCAGTGTACGAAAAATCCCGACGGCAGGGAACGCATCGGAGCATACAGTAACTCTTGGTTGCGTTCCGCGCTCAGTCCTCCCCCTGATCGCTGG
>NZ_JAVRKK010000079.1:0-10670 GCF_031962545.1 Candidatus Igneacidithiobacillus taiwanensis | reverse complement strand
AAGGCCGACTTCCAGGAATACCTGAAGCAGGTCGAGGCGGGGAATGTGGAATACCTCTACAACCCCGAACTCGCAACCAATCAGCAAATCAATATGAATACGGGCGCTTGAGGAGATCATCAGTGAGTGCACAAGATACAGTTCTGGTAGTAGGTGCGGGCCCTGCGGGCCTGTCGGCGGCGGCTACGGTAGCAGCCATGGGCAAGAAGGCGGTGCTGGTCGAGAAGGAAGATGTTCTCGGGGGTGCACCCATCATTTCTGGCTACGCCAAACTCGTGCCCTCGGGCGAATGGGCGAAAGACGCCATTGGCCGCATGGTCAGCCGCGTGGAGGGTAACGGTAACGTCAGCATCCACAAGTCCACCAAGGTTACTCAGCTCGAGGGTGAAGCCGGCAACTTCACTGCACATCTCAGCAACGGTAACAAGGTAGAAGCCGGCAGCATCGTGCTCGCCACGGGTTTCACCCATTTTGATTCCATCAACAAGCCGGAGTGGGGCTTTGGCACCTACGAAGACGTGTTGACCACTACCCAGATGGAGCAGATGGTGGGTACTGGGCAAATCCGCTGCCCTTCCGATGGTCGGGTGCCGGAGCGCGTTGCCATTTTGCTCTGCGTGGGCTCACGTGATCGGCAGATCGGTCGCGAGTGGTGCTCCAAGATTTGTTGCACGGTATCGGCAAATCTTGCCATGGAGATCAAGGAAATCTCGCCCAGCACCGACGTGTTCATCTATTACATGGATATCCGTACCTTCGGCCTCTACGAAGACAAGTTCTATTGGAAGAGCCAAGAAGAGTACAAGACCAAGTTCGTAAAGGCGCGTATTGCCGAGGTGACCAAGTCGCCGGATGGGCGTCTGCTGGTAAAGGGTGAGGACACCTTGGTCAAGCGCCCGATCGTGATCCCCATGGATATGGTGGTACACGCCATCGGCATGGACCCGAATGCTCTCAACCCCGAAATCGCCAAGACCTTTGGCATCGGTCTCGAGAAGCATGGCTTTATCGATCGCGCCGAGCAGTATACCAACAGCCAGGGCACGACGCGCAAGGGTATTTATGTGTGCGGTGCAGCTACGGGACCGGAAACCATTGATGATTCCATTGCCCAAGGCCAATCGGCTGGATCACGGGCGGTTGCGGATCTTTTCTCTGTCCAGAAAGTGGCTGTCTGAATCGAATGCAAGCAGAGTCCGTCACTGCCGGGAAAGTACCAATTGAGCTCGACCTTGGGTTGCTCAAAAAGTCTTTCTATGAGCTGGAAGAGGCTCTCGAGGGTCAGCAGGGACTCTCAGACTTGGTTGCCATGTTGGAGGAAAAATCCCGGGTGATCAGGGGTATCCTTGGGCAAGTCGATCAAGGACTGGACGAGTCCCAGATGCGTAGCTTGGTGGAGCGTATGTTTACGGCCCGCCGCAAGCTTTGGCCCACGCTTCAGGAGGTTGGGCCGAGAGCTTTTTCCTCTGCAGTTGCGGATCTGCTTGATGGGCATGGTGACCTCGCGCAACGCATGCAGCGTTTCCAAGAGGTAATTCCCGCGCAGGGTAAAGCGCAGCGAGCGCTGCGGGATGTGGCTGCGGAGTTGCTGCATTTCGGTAACCCCGAGGTGTATCCGCTCATGACCCGCTGGGTTTGGGATCAAGGAACGAGCTCCGGAGCCATTCGGGAGTTTGTCCGCGGGGGAGACTATATAACCGATTTCCCTCTCGGGGAGAGTCCAGAGATGTTTGAGGGAGTTCGAGATTGGATGCGACAAGGCTTGGCAGAGCTTGGTGTCTACCGTGATCTCCCCTATCTCATCGATGTCCTACTCGCCTACCAGTATTCTCAGTATCTGCGGGCGATGGCAGAGGGATTTCTGCGCTCTGACTTCGGTGGACAGTCGGACTTTATCGAACAGATTCATAAGTTATTGGGCGTGGAAACGCAGCGACGTATGGGTGGCTCTCGTATTAAGAGCAACGACGTTCACTAGTTTTTCAATTAGGAGTTTCGGTTATGGCTATTCATGAGAAGACACTGATCGATCCAGATCGCATTCTCGAGCACGACCATCTGGTCGTCGACGGTGTGGACGTTTCCGGATCGTGGAATACCATGATCTCCCCTCGTACCTTGGTGGATTACGAGCCGGATTTCGAAAAGATCATCCAGAGCTTCAGCGGCGGTGAAAATGTGCATCGCTGCTGGCAGTGTGGTTCTTGCACCAACTCCTGCACGATGTATGCGCAGAATGTGGACTTCAACCCACGCTACTGGATCTATCTTATACGCCTGGGTCTCAAAGCGGAGTTGCTGAAGGACAAGGACATTATCTGGCAGTGTGTTTCGTGCAATAAGTGCACTAACATCTGCCCAAAGGACGTGCGGCCCGAGGGCGTGATGAAGGCCACTGCGCACTGGCTCGAGGAGAATGGTTACACCCCAAAGACGCTCTCCACGCACTTCGATGAGGAATTTACCCATCAGTGCTTGGAATACGGTCGTATTGAAGACACCGAGGTGATGATGGGCTTTTTCAAGCGCTCCGGTCAGCCCTTGGTGCAGACCTGGATCATCAACTTCGGCAAGAATCTGAGCAAGCACCTACCGCTGGGCCAACTCGCCAAAATGGGCCTAAACGTGGTCTTTCGGCCCAAGACCAAGTCTTGGGGGCGCACTGGTGAGGTGTTGGCGGAGTATGTGAAGATGCAGAAGGAGGCCGCGCATCATGGCTAAAGTTGCTTACTATCCCGGTTGTGCCTTGGAGGGATCCGGCGGCCCGTACGACAAGTCGACGCGGGTATTGGTCAAAGAGTTGGGTCTCCAGATGGAGAATCTGGAAGACTACAATTGTTGCGGTGCCATGGAGGTGAAAAACATTCATCCCATGCTGCAAACGTACATGTCTGCCCGTAACTTGGCGATTGCGAGCAAGCTGCAAGGTTGTGACACCGTCATGGCGCCTTGCAATGGTTGTTACCGCAACCTCAAGCAGACGGAGTATGAATGTGCGACCTCCGAGGAGACCATGAAAACGGTCAAGGATCTCGCGGAAAAGTCCGGAGACCCGGTGTATGACGGTGACGTGCGTACTTTGCATGCTCTGGAATGGTTCATGGAAGAAATTGGACCAGAGGGTATCAAGAGTCGAGTCAAGAAGAGCCTCAACGGTTTGAAGATCGCCAACTATTACGGCTGTATGTACACCCGTCCGCGGCAGATTTTCCCCGAGAAGGATCAGGGGCCTGGTTCTGAGTCCTCGTACGCCCCCCATTTCATGGATGATCTGTTGGGAGCGGCCGGGGCGGTTGCGGTGGATTTCCCGCTGAAGACGGCTTGCTGTGGCGGTGCACATACACTCTCCGACTCTGACACGTCAACGCAGTTGGTGCTCAATATCCTGCAGGCGGCAGAAGATGCCGGCGCAGAAGTGATCGCCACGGAGTGCCCAACCTGTCATTCCGGTTTGGAAATGCACCAGGTGCGAGCGGAAGTAGAGTTCGGCATCAAGACCAACGTCAAGGTCATTTACTTCACCCAGCTTCTTGGGCTGGCCATGGGCCTTTCGCCGCGTAAGGTCGGGATTCCCGACAACGTCAGCGACTCCATGGATCTCCTGGCTGCCAAAGGCATCGTCTGAGCGTGGTCGAAGAATACGCCCCTCCGGGGGCGTTTTTTTTCGTAGCTATGATAACGAGGAAAAGGCCATGGAATGTAATGGGTGTGAATTTCGAGCCGAGCTCTACTACGATAAGGAGAGTCAGGTCTGGGCACGGCGAGAGGATGATGGCAGCCTTACCGTGGGGATGACCGATATCTCCCAGTCCATTGCCGGTAAGATTTTGCACGTCCGTGTCCGTCGTCCGGGTACCAGAAGACCGATCGGCAAACCGGTAGCCACCATCGAAAGCGGCAAGTGGGCCGGGCCTGTACCCAACGTGTTCGATTGCGTGATCGAGCTTGCCAATGAGGATGTGCTCGAGGATCCCAATCTTCTCAATATCGAACCCTATGAGGCGTGGATTGCGCGGGTGCGACCAGTCGCGAGTCTCGACGTCGCTCTGAAAGACATGGTTACTGGTGAGGCCGCCTTCGAAATGTACAAGGCGCGTTGTCTGCGGGATGACATTCACTGCGAGCGAGGGATGCGATGAGTAGCCACTACCTGGAGGAAGGCGACGAGAAAACCGTTGTCATTGTCATGACCAGCGGGCCAAGTACGGCCCACCGTTGTGCCACACCTTTTTATTTGGGCGCCTTGTTGTCATCCATGGATGCAGAGGTTAAGATTTTTTGCACCATGGAAGCAGTCAAACTGATGCAGAAGGGTGTTGCCGAAAATATGGCAGCCATGGAAGGCGGCAAGCGAATCATCGAGTTTATTCGGGATGCCAAAAACGCTGGGGCAGAGCTGTATGTGTGTCGGCCGGCGCTACCGGGCTACGCCATGGAAGAGACTGGCCTGATCGACGAGGTCGATCACGTCGCTTCTGCTGGAGATCTGGCCGATCTGATTCTCTCGGTCGATCGGCTTTTGTTTTTCTGAGGGTTTTGTCCCTGTCTTTAACTGTCATTGTCCGTACACCTCAAGGAGGACTTTATGGGTACCGTTCGTGGTTGTGAAATTCCGGAAGATTTGCTGTACAACGTCGAAAACAACGTATGGCTGCGTAAAGAAGACGATGGCACCGTTACCATCGGCATG
Source organism: Candidatus Igneacidithiobacillus taiwanensis (assembly GCF_031962545.1). Lineage (NCBI taxonomy): Bacteria > Pseudomonadati > Pseudomonadota > Acidithiobacillia > Acidithiobacillales > Acidithiobacillaceae > Igneacidithiobacillus > Candidatus Igneacidithiobacillus taiwanensis. Next base: position 5,980 of record NZ_JAVRKK010000079.1, on the reverse strand, counting down.
ACTTCGTATGCCTGCGCCCTTGCCGGACAGATCGTTTCCTACACCCCGAAGGGTGCTGGCAAAGACATCAAGAAAGACAAATCTGCAGCCACCGTAGAATCTGGTAAGTGGGTAGGACCCTTGAAGAGCCCGGTCAGTGGTACGGTTGTTGAGAGCAACGAAGAGGTCGCCAAGGAACCTAGCTTGATCAACAAAGATCCCTACGGCAGTGGTTGGATCTCTAAGCTCAAGCCCACCGATTTCGATGCTGATGCCGCTGATCTCAAGACCGGGGCAGATGCCTTGGCTGCCTTCGAAGAGAAGATGAACGCCGACGGTTTCGGCGGCTGCTAAGTCTTTCTCGCTACTGTTCAGCGGCTGTGTTCACAGCCGCTGTTCCCTTTTCCTGCACAGGACGGATGCGCTCATGAACTCATGGTTGGACGCTGTTTCCCAGGTTGAAGCCCTCGAAGATCTGCGGCTTGATGCCCATTTGGTGTCTTCCATGCATGAACGTTGGCAGAGCTTGTCGGGGTCCCAGGTTGGTCGCATCAATTTCTATACCCCATCCTTCCGACACCACGAGACGTCTGAGTTGTCTACCACGAGCTGTGGCAAAAATGCCTTTCCAGCAATCTCCATCACCGGCGGCGAATGTAAGCTGCAGTGTGATCATTGCAAGGCCAAAATCCTCGAACCGATGATCCCCGTGCGCTCTCCTGAAGAGCTCGATCGCCTTGTCGATCAGATCGTTCTCGATGGCGGACGCGGTTTATTGTTGTCGGGTGGCTCCGATCATCAAAACGTGGTGCATTACGAGCCCTATTTTCCCACCGTCAGTAAGATCAAGGCCCGCTACCCAGACCTCCAGATTGCCATGCACACTGGTATCGCAACGCCGGAGTTCGCCCGCGGCATGGAAGACGCCGGGGTAGATGTAGCCATGATGGACGTCATCGGGGCGCAAGATACCATTTCTCAGGTCTACCACTTGCGCCGCAGTGTGGACGACTTCGAGGCGGCTCTCGAGGCGTTGGTGGCGACTAAAATGAAGGTCGTTCCGCACATCGTCATCGGCCTGCACTATGGTGCGATGCTTGGCGAGTGGAATTCCTTGGAAATCGTGCAGCGACACCTTCCCAGTGCACTTGTTTTGGTCGTCATCATGCCGCAGTACGCCAGTCAAAGTCGGCCGTTCGCGACGCCGCCGAGCGCAGAGGTGGGTAAGTTCTTCATGGATGCCCGCGCGAGTCTGCCGGATACTCCGGTGCTCCTGGGTTGCGCCCGCCCGGGTGGGGTGCACCGTTCGGAAACCGACACCTATGCGGTAATGGCCGGTCTGAACGGGATCGCTTTTCCCTCGGATGGCATGCTCGCTCTGGCCAAGCACCTTGACCGGGATGTTTTTGTTACGCCCTCCTGTTGCTCCATGATCGTGGGCGAGGAGGTCTTGGCCCTGGGCGAAGAGAGTGGCGCGATTCCCCTCGATCACATCCCGGCGGCACCTAAGCGCCGGCCAGCGTTACGCGACATTCCCATCGTCGTTAGCGCCTGAGCACAGTGCCCTGCGCATGGCCCCTGCAAAGAAACCGGTGGGAGAGCTTTCACGGTGGTCGGTGGTCGACACTGGTCTGCGAAGTGCCGACGAAAATATGGCTGTCGACCACGCCCTGATAGCGGCCTTGGCGGCTGGCGAGTGTGGACCTACCTTCCGTTTTCTCCACTTTACCGATTGCGCTCTCTTAGGACACCATCAGTCGCCGCAGCAGGAACTCGACCTGGAGTTCTGTGCGCGCGAGGGTGTGCAGATACAGCGGCGATTGACCGGTGGTGGGGCGATCATTTTCGATCCAAGTCACCTGGGTTGGGAGTTGGTGTGCCAGCGAAGCGATCTCCCAGCTGGTGATATGAGTTTGCTCGCACGCGAAATCTGTGAGGCGGCGGCCTTGGGCTTGCGCAGTATGGGGATTGATGCACGCTTTCGCCCGCGCAACGACATCGAAGTTGACGGTCGTAAAATTTCCGGCACGGGTGGCATCATCGACGGCCAAGTCGTACTGTTTCAGGGCACCGTTTTGATCGATCTGGATATTCCGCGCATGTTGCAGGTCTTACGAGTGCCGGCAGAAAAACTCGATGCCCACGCCATACAATCGGTGGCAGAGCGGGTCACTAGCCTGCGTACCCTTCTTGGCCGTATTCCTGCCAAGGATGAGGTGAAGCGAGCCTTGTTGCAAGGATTCCAGCAGTATTTTGGCTGGGATCTGCAAGATGCTCCGCTCCCAGCTACGGTATCGACTCGACTGGAAGAATTCTTGGCGATCGTGCGTGATCCCGAGTGGCTGAACTTGCAGGATCGTCCTTCGAGTGAGCAACCCTTACTGCAGGCTGTGCATCGCAGTACCGGAGGCACCTTGCGTAGCTCCTTGCTTTGGGACGAGCGGGGACGGCGGATTCGACAGATCACCTTCAGTGGCGACTTTTTCTTGCAGCCACGCCGCGCCTTGGTCGATCTCGAGGCCGCCCTGCGCAACAGTCATATCGACGATTTACCAAATATCGTCGAGCGTTGGTACGTTGACACCCCTGTCGATGCCTCTGGTTTGCTTCCCCAGGATTTCGTTGCCGTGGTGCGTGAGGCCTTGGCATGCGTGTAGTCGATTGTGATGTCCTCGTGGTTGGGGTTGGTCCGGGTGGGGCGGCGGCAGCTCGGGCGACCGCTACGGCGGGCCTGCGCACTCTCGCCATCGACAAGCGCCGGGAAATCGGCGTGCCGGTGCAATGCGCCGAATTTGTCCCTATGCCGCTGATGCGCAGCGTGCGCGAGACCCTGTCGCAAGTGCAGGAAGTGAGCGGCATGCTGACGATTCTGCCCTCGGGTGCCCGTGAGCATTCGGTGTTTCCCGGATTAATGATTGATCGGGCACGTTTTGATCAGGGGCTGGCGAAATTGGCGGAAGATGCGGGTGCTGAGATTTGGCAACGCAGTCAGTTTCGGTCTTGGGATGGAGAGATCGCGACGGTGCTCCAGGAGCAAGAGGCCGTCGCCGTTCGCCCGCGCTTTCTCCTCGGTGCCGATGGCCCCCACAGTGCCGTCGCTGAGGCCTTCGGGGTACCTCCACAGCCTATTGTGTTCACGCGCCAGTATACCGTGCCGCTGCTGCAGCCCTACCAAGATACGGATATCTTTCTCTCCGATGCCTTCCCTGGTGGATACGGTTGGCTCTTTCCACGTGGGCCCGTGGCCAACCTGGGTTTGGGTGCAGATCGGCGCTTTGCAGACAATCTCAAGGCCCCTCTGGAGCTACTGCACCAGCAAATGCAGGAGCGTGGCCTAGTGGGTGCGGAGATTTTGGGGCGAACGGGTGGTGCCATTCCCGTCGGGGGGCTTCGCCCGATGGTGCACGAGCGTGCCCTATTGATTGGGGACGCCGCAGGGCTGACGCATCCCATCACTGGGGCCGGTATCCCGGCCGCTGTGATCAGTGGTGAGGCGGCAGGACGTGCAGTGGCAGCTTGGCTGGCCGGCGATGCCGATGCCCTGCAAGAGTACGAAGAAGATATGACCGACCAATTTGGGCCAGCCTTGCAGCGCGCCATAGAGCGGCGGCGGGCATTGGAGGCCGTTTGGCATCAGCCGGCGGCACAGGAGGATCGCGTCATGCGATCTGGATGGATTGCTTTTCCGGAGTATTTTGCTGCCTGAAGGCGGCTCGTCGAGGAGGATTTGTCATGAGTGCGGTCGTCACCGAAAATCAACCCCTGAACTTTTACCGGCCCGACTATTTCGTCAAAACGCCGGCCATGCGTTCGCCCGAGTATGTGCAGTTGAGTACGGCGGCGGCCATCACCCTGGGCTTGATCCCGGGTGTGATGCACCGTACCAGCTGCACCCACTGTCTGAACCTGCTCATGACCTATCCCGAGGGTTGTCGTGCCAACTGCACCTACTGTGGCTTGGCGCGCCATCGGGAAGAGAGCCGGGACTATGCCGATCGCAATTTCATTCGTGTCGACTGGCCTACGGTGCGGGTCGATGAAATGCTCGAGCGTATCCTTGCCAATAGCGACAAGGGGCAGTTTGAGCGTATGTGCATCAGTATGATCACCCATCCCGATTCCGACCATGACACGCAGGTGGTACTGAAGCGCTGGATGGAAGTCGCGCCGCACATCCCGGTCTCGATCCTCTCCAATCCAACGACCATGGAGAAGCAGGATCTCATCACCCTCAAGGAGTTGGGTGCCGATATCTTCACTGTTGCCCTCGACGCCGTCACCCCAGAAATTTTTGAGCGTACCCGCGGTAAGACGGTGCAAAGCCCGCATAGCTGGGACAAGTATTGGCAGACCATCGAGTGGGCTGCGGAAATCTACGGACCAGAAAAGTTCGGTGCGCACCTCATCTGCGGCATGGGCGAGACGGAGCAGGAAATCCTCGAAGTCTGTCAGCGCATGAAGGATATGGGCGGACACAACCATATGTTTGCCTTTTTCCCGGAGAAGGGCTCGATGATGGAAGACTGGGATCCAGTGCCCCAGGATCAGTGGCGGCGGGTGCAGCTCGGGCGTTTCCTGATTGACTATGCCGGTGGGCGTTTTGAGGACATGAGCTTTGATCAGTACGGGCGCGTGGAAGACTTCGGCTTTCCCCAGGCTGAACTCGAGAGCATCATCGACTCGGGTAAACCCTTCCAGACTTCGGGCTGCCCGGGTAAGGACGATGAAGAGGTCAGTGCCTGTAATCGACCCTATGGTGATTCGTCGCCCTCGGATATTCGTTCTTTCCCCTTTGCCCTGAATAAGCAGGACGTAGAAATCGTGCGGCGGCAGATGCGTTTGCAGGAGCTGCAGTTTCCTGGATGATGTAGATTTTGGGCGAGAGAAAAGGGGCATTTGCCCCTTTTTCTATATGAGCATGTTCTGATTTAGAAAATGCTTGTATTTTTCCTCTTGATCAGTGCAAAAAAAAATTGATTATTTCAGTTCTTGAAACACCTTGGTCTATCGGCCACAATCATGATGTCATTTGGCAACAAACAAGAGGGCGGAGATAGTGAAGAAGACAAAAATTCTGGGTTGTGCAGTTGCTGCGGCCATTGCTGCCGCGGCTTTTTCTGGTAGCGCCTTTGCCACCAATGGCTACCAGTTGATTGGTATCGGCCAGTATGCCGTGGGTATGGGCGGTGCCGTGGTTGCGGCTCCTGACGATCCTTTGTCCGCCGCCATCAGCAATCCTGCCGGGCTGGCGTTGATGCATCCGCAGGCGGCCTTCTCGGCACAAGTATTCAATCCGACCCGCAAAACGAACATGGGCTTTGGTGAAATTGGCAGCCATAGCAACGTGTATGGGATTCCGGCGATTGGATGGGTTGCGCCTGCCTTTGGTGATGGCATTGTCTTTGGTGGTGGTGTATACGGTACCTCTGGTCTGGGTGTGAATTACCTCCAAAATGTGCCAGCCAATCCGCGGGGGTTTCCTTATGGTGGTTATGCGCAGGCTTACAGCAGCATAACTTTCATTCAAATGGCGCCATCTATCGCCATGAAGGTTAATGATCATCTGGCCGTTGGAGCATCGCTAAATATCGCGGCTGAACAGGGCTCTTTCCAGCAGACATTGACGCAATTTGCTCCCGCAACAGTTATTCAACCAGGCGTTGGACAGGTAAATACAGTTGTGCCCGTCTCCTCTGGCTTAAATCTATCGACACCGTCCTGGGCCTACGGCGTGGGCCTAACTATTGGTGCTCTCTACAAAGTCAACGACATGGTTACCCTAGGTGCGACCTATAAATCGCCCATGATATTCACGCCTCTCACCTTCCAAGCTGGGACGCAGTCGGCACAGCTTCCTGACGGTAGCCCGGTCCAGGGCGCATCGGGACAGTACAGTGGCCACCTAAACTATCCGCAGCAGATCGCGCTTGGCATCGCTATTCGTCCAATCTCCCGATGGTTGGTGAGTATCGAAGGGCAGTGGATCAACTGGCATAACACA
>NZ_JAVRKK010000078.1:0-10905 GCF_031962545.1 Candidatus Igneacidithiobacillus taiwanensis | reverse complement strand
GATACCCCATCTGCGCCTCAAAAAGTGAGGGATCAGGAAGATCGCGACAGAGCGCATCAAAGCGGTCTCGATATAGGAAATCCTGAATGGAGACCCACGGATAAGGCTGTTTTTGCTGAAAACTTGTGGCGCCCTCGAGCAGGCTATTCATGGTTGATCTGTCCAGAAAGCGCATGGCGATCCTCCCGAACCTATTACTGTTCTGCGACTATATTAACGATGAAATTGCCAACAAAACATAGCAAAAAAACGCTTTCCTGCACAATATAAATAGCAAAATAGTCGACTAGTTAGGTAGGTATTATTTTTTATCTGGAGCCGGTATTAGCCTGCGCAGAAAAGCTCGACGATCTTCCTGCTGCCCCTTTTCCAGCCGCTCGCGAGTATGTCGCCGAAAGGCGATGACTTGGTGCCAGGCGGCAAATACAGCCTCGGCATCTGAGTAGCGACGCAGACCCTGTACTTGCGGCTGGATGAGAAAGTGGCCGAGGCCCTGCCGATAACTCAAATGGGCCTGCCCCACCAGGCCCGGCACTCGTGGCGGAAGCATTGGACCATAGGGAACACAGGGTTGAGCAGCCCGCTCCGTGGCAGACCATCCCTCGGGTAGTGCAACAGCAGGAGGCGTTATCGGAATGAGGATTTGCGATAACGCAAGGGAAGTAAGCAATTGCGTCGTCCACCACTCCCCCAACTGCCGTGCCCCCCGCTGACATACCCTAATCGAAGGGTTGGCCGCAGAACTATCGTGGAAACATTCCTGCTGCCACTGCGAAAAAATCGCTGTAACAGCCCGGCTGAATTCCTCTAGATCCGCAAAGGATCAACTTTCCCAACTCACTATTTCATGGCCTCAGAACCAGTCCACAGCACGGCCAATATCTCCGTCTCTAGAATGCGTCCGAGCTCACGATACAGCAGTAATTCGCTCAGTTGCTGCAAGCGCTCGCTGAAATCCGGTAGCCAGTCACCCAAAGCATCACGGCCGAAGATCCAAGCCATCTCCGGATCCTCCTCTTCTAGGTACGCCGCACATTCGCAGATCGTGCCCAGATAATCGGCAGGAAGCCCTATCGCCGCCAATCCATACTCTTGGTAGAACTGCTCTAGGTCGGCAGCGCGGTGGCCATTGAGGATGCCATCCTCCAGAAATGCCGAGGCGAAAGGCGGGCAGAGGGCCGGAAAGCTGAAGAGTCGTGTATGCTCGCCTTGCCAAGCCTCCAAGGGCAGCCTCTCTAACTCCGCCAACGCTGGCCGGAGTATCGGATAGTTTTCGCTTTGCTCCCGCAAAAATCCCAGCGACTCTGTCGACGGTTCGGCCAGGGCCAGGGCTACCAAGCGCCAAGTATGAGCGTATTGGGCAGAGACTTACTGTCCGTATCAACCCCCTGCCCGTCAGCCTCGCAGTTTGCTCACGCGGATAGAGCACAATCCTCATGAGGCGATAGAGCAGTAGTCGTAAAGACTTCAGGAGTGAGATGTTTGGGCTGATAGCTCACACCTAGCTGGGTCTTCCAACGGTAGAACGCTCGCAGGTGATTCCGTGATCCTCGCTCCAACTCGTCGTAGACTCTGCGGATAATCTCCCGATCGGTTCGCCGGGCGGCCTTTTGCAGGTCGTCGATATCGAGTTCCTCAATGAGCAAACCGACGCGCACTGCCTCTTCGCGACTACGCAGGCCCTGCTCGACCAGCGCATCATAGAGGCGCTGCAGCTGCGGATTATGAAACCGCCCCACGGCCAGATCGTGAGCTGGATCGGGCAAACCGAAGTGTTCCAAGAGCGCTAGTATGGCGTCCATGTGGGCCTGCTCCGAACCGCTAATATTCCCGAAGGGCCGAATACCCCAGCGCTCATAGAGGCGGAGGTAGACGTCACGGGCGATCTTTTCTTCTTCCCGCATCAGCAGCAAGTCTTCCTGCTCTGCTGCACTCAGGACGCTACGCGGGCTGGCCGCAATTTGGGACCGCATCTGAGCAACATGTTCCTGGCGATGTGCACTGCGATCCGGCATTTCGTCGAGGGTCAGCGTTTGCCCCATGGCACCCCCGAGTCCGCGTCCTGCAGCGCCGCCGCGCCCCCGACCTTTCCCCATGCCTCGCCCTTGGCGAAGATTTCCACTACATTGATTATTCATGATATTCCCCTAACTTTTGACAAACTACAAAGCGCGGACCTGCTCCAGAGCATTTTCCAGAATTTTCTGGAGTTGCGCCGGCACCTCAACTTGCCCTTGGGCCGCCGAAAAACGCTCCTGAATGGCGTCCCGCAGCTGTTGCAGGGAGATCCACAAGGATTCCCATTCGTCCTTTCGTAGTGCTTCGAGTCGCTGACCAACAGCATCGGCCAACTGCCGGTTTTCCGTTAGGAAAGCCTTCCCCTGATCGGTGAGGCGATACAGGCGTTTATTTCCGTCTGCCGTCACCACAATGAGTCCAAGATCCTCCAGCATGTTCAGCATCGGATAGAGCATCCCCGGGCTCGGGCTGTATACCCCTCCCGACTTCTCCGTGAGCCGTTTGATCAGCTCGTACCCATGACAGGGCTGGCGGTGGAGTTCCTGCAGCACGACAAAACGCAGCATGCCTTGATCCAACAGTCGCCCTCGGCGTCTGCCGCCTCGCCCGCGACCACAGCCCTCGTCCGCTGCGCAGCCTCTGCAAAGATTCGCATCCAAGCCCTTCTGCTCCATCTACCATACCTTTTACGATATAGCTAAATTAGATATATCATAATCAATCACCGAATGCTGTCAAGTGCCAGTCGCGCCCACCTTCCCCGCCCGGATTCAGTTGCCCCAGGTGAGAATAAAAAGCCCGCTCGAGGCGAGCCATACTGCGCCGGTGTGCTGGGTGTGCTTTACAGTACGTTCACCGGGATCTTGAGGTAACTCTTACCATTGGCCTCTGCTGGCGGCAAGGCTCCGGCACGCATATTTACCTGCACCGAAGGCAGGATGAGCACCGGCATGGCCAGTTTGGCATCGCGCTCGGTGCGCATCTTGACGAATTCCTCCTCGCTGATGCCGTCCCGCAGATGAATGTTGCTGGCGCGCTCTTCGGCCACCGTCCACTCTGCACGCGGTTCCCGACCCTCCGGCGGGTAGTCGTGGCAAAGATGCAAGACCGTATCCGCGGGCAGCTGGAGTAGTCGCTGCACCGACTGGTACAGGGTGCGTGCATTGCCATTGGGGAAGTCGCACCGCGCTGAGCCAACGTCTGGAGCAAAAATCGTATCGCCTACGAAAACGTGCTTGCCCACGGCATAGGCGCTGTCCGCCGGAGTATGACCGGGCACATGCATCACTACAAAACGCAGTTCACCGACCTCGAGGCTGTCGCCATCGGCGAAGATGCGATCAAACTGCGAGCCATCGGTTTTGAACTCGCTCTCGGCGTTGAAAATGGGCTTGAAGGTTGCCTGTACCTGCGTAATGGCGGCGCCAATACCGATTTTGCAATCATAGCGCTGGCGCAAGAACTGCGCGGCGCTTAGGTGGTCGGCATGGACGTGGGTTTCCAAGACCCAGACCGGGTGCAAGTGCTCGGTCTCTACATAATCGACCAACTTCTGCAAGGACTGCTCGCTCGTGCGGCCCGACTTGGGATCGTAATCCCAAACCGGGTCGATGATGGCAGCTTTCCGGCTGACGGGATCGGAAACGACGTGGGTGAACGTCGATGTGGCAGAATCAAAAAACGTCTTGATCACAGGTTCAGTCATGCTAGTACGCTCCCTTCGCAAAAAACATCCATCGATGCAACTCTGGGTCGATCATAAAAATATGATCATGTCTTATTAATCAAGGCCTTGACTGCGACCTTTATAATTAGTATATAAGCAGACACTAACCAATTCAAGTTCTGGGAGCGTACCCCCAATTTCTCAATGAGGGTTTTTATGTGGACTGATATCGCGACTTTCGATCCTTGGACATCTTTTTTCGGTGGAATACTCATTGGTCTGGCAGCGGTGCTGTTGCTGGCGGTGAACGGAAAAATCGCCGGTATCAGCGGCATCCTGGGCGGGCTGTTTACCGCCCGAGGGGCAGACGTCGGTTGGCGCATCGCTTTTATTGCAGGGCTGATTGCCTCTCCTCTCCTGCTGCGCCTCACCCACTTCGACAACACCGTAGATGACGTCAACGGCACCCTGACCGCACTCCTGCTGGGTGGGTTTCTGGTGGGGTTCGGGGCACGCTTAGGCTCTGGGTGCACCAGCGGGCACGGCGTCGTTGGTCTATCGCGCTTGTCGCGACGCTCTATTGTTGCCACCTTGAGCTTTATGACGGCCGGGTTTTTGGTCGTCAACCTCGTTCGTCATGTCCTTTGAATGGAGGCAGCTCCCCATGCAACTCGTTAGTGCTCTGCTGATCGGTCTACTCTTTGGCGTTGGCTTGAATGTTGGCGGCATGACCGAACCGACCCGTATCATTGGATTTTTTGACGTTTTTGGCACCTGGGATCCCTCCCTGGCCTTTGTCATGGCAGGTGCCTTGAGCGTTGGTCTGCTGGCCTTTCCTTTCCTGGTTCGGCACGGCAAAACGGTGCTTGGAGAGAAAATGAGTGTGCCAACGCGCCGCGACATCACCCCCTCGTTGGTGATCGGCTCGCTACTCTTTGGCAGCGGCTGGGGTTTGAGCGGCTACTGTCCTGGCCCCGCCCTGGCGGCCATCGGCACCCTTGATACCGAAGTGCTCCTGTTCTTCGCTGCCATGCTGCTCGGTATGGTGTTTCACCTCAGCTGGGAACGCTACCAAAGCCGGCGTTTACAGCCGAAACAGTCGGCTAGCTGAGTCGTGCACCGTGGCGATCCGCGCGCTTGCGCGGGCTCGCCACTCACCGCGCCAGCACAAAAATCCGCAAGATTTTACGGTCCTTGACGGCGTGCAAAAGCGCCATGAACAGGTGCCCGCCCCAATATCCCCAGAGCAAATTGGCCACCAGCGAGTGAATGCTTTTGGGTAGAGCATAGTAGGTGGCGGCAGGTTTGACACCATGGGCGGAGAGAATCAGATAAAACATCAAAATACCCGAGAGCCCCATGGCCGTAACCACAAGAATGCCCAATCCATGTATAAAGCCGGGCAGCCCCCCACGCATTCCCCCGGCGGGCAAAATGCCGCGGCGAGTCCCGCGAATGTCTTCCCAAATCCGTTCTCTGTGCACCCCCCAATAGGGGAAAAGATGCAGACGAAGCTCCCGCGATAGGCAAATTTCTCGCCAGAACAACAAAATAACCAAAAAGGTAGCGGTACCCAACAGCATATGCGCCCAATACAGCACATGCTGGTACGGAGCAACGCCCACGTGCTTCCAAATCGCGTGCATTTTCAGCTGACTGAATAGCTGAAAGGTAACCAAAATCGCCAGGGCAAAATGCAACCACTTTAACGGTAAAGGCCAGTGCTGCGCTTCCATGATTTCCTCTCGGTAAGGGTAAACAAAGCAGAATACAGAACCGGGGCCAACCACAAGCTGGTGAAGGTGGCGAGCAGCAAGGCGCCCATTACCGACAGCGCCAAAGGCTGCAACAGCCCGGTGCCATGGCCAATGCCAATGGCCAAGGGCAGAAAACCAAAAACATCTGCCAGCATGGTCATAAGAATGGGACGCAAGCGCTGCCGGGCGGCCCAGGCAATCGTAGCTGGGCGCGCTTGGTACCCGCCCAATTGGCGGGCGCGGGCAAAGAGCAAAATCCCATTGTTCACGGCAATGGCAAAGACCAAGAGGATGCCGAGCATAGAGCTGCTATCGAGATCCGTTCCCGTCAGCCACAACACCAACAACGCCCCAGGCGCCGCAAAGGCGATGGCCAGCAAAACCGCAACCGCGGCGCGCTGGGAGCCAAATTGAAAGCCCAGCAACACCAAAAGCAGCAGGAGTGCCGCCGCCAAAATCATCAGCATTTGCTGAAAACTCTTTTGCTGTGCCTGGTAGTACCCGGTGATCTGCGTGCCCACGCCAGCAGGCAGATGGCTGCCATCGACAAGGCGCTGCAAACGTGCCGCCGCTTGCGACAAGCCCTCACCAAGACGCGGGTTGAGGCGAATTTCTGCCACCGGGACGAGATTTTGTTCCATCACATAAGGCACCGCTCCGCGCAAATGAATGGCCGCAGCCTGGCCGAGCGGCACTACACGCCCATTGGGCAGGGGCTCTGCGAGAGCGGCGAGGTCTTGCGGTGCGGTACCCTGCGCGCCCTGCACTTCCACGCGAATTGGCAAAATCTCCTCGCCTTGGAGCAGATATCCTGCCTGCACGCCCCAAAATTGCAATTTGACACTTTGCGCCAGGCGCTGCGGGCTTTCTCCAGCAATACGAGCAAACGGTGTTGGTTGCAGTTGGATCTCCGGGCCGGCCGAGGGGGCTTTGAGCACAATCGATTGAAACGCATGACTCGCTCGCAGGGTTTGGGTGAGGCCAGCGGCCGTCTGCTGTAGCACCGCAGGGCTCGCGCCGTAGAGCTGTAAGACCAAGGGCGCATGGGAGCCCGACATATTGCCGAGACGATTGACCATGACCTGCTGCGTCTCCAGGGTGGTGAGATCGGGTACGGCGCGCCGAAAGGCCTGGTGGATTTGTTGCATCACCGCATAGGTGCTGTCGGGGCGCTGGTCCTTCAGGACGATGGTGATGCCGCCTTTGTTGGCGGTGGAGTGGGCATTGCCGAGTCCGCGGCCAACCACCAGAGAAACCCGCGCCACATTCGGATTCTGCTCGGCAATCTGTAGTAGCGTTCGGCCCACGCGCAGGGTCTCGGCGGCACTGCTACCGGTGGGCGTGCGAAAGGGGACCACGAAAATCCCCTCCCCCCAATGCGGCAGAAAAGCGGTAGGCAGCTGCATGAAAAGCAGCGCACCGACACCTGCCAACACGAGCATTACCGGCAGGGCAAGGAGGGGACGTCGCAACCCGCGTACCAGCAGCCGTGCGTACCGGCGACGCAGCCAGGCCTCGCCCCAGAGCCGCCGCGCCGGCCGCGGACGTCCTGCCAACCAAAGCGCAAAGATTGGGGTGATGGTAATGGCGACCAACTGGGAGGCAGCAAGAGCAATGACAATGGCCAGGGCCATATCACGAAACAGGAGCCCCACGGTTCCCGATAAAAAGATGAGGGGAACAAACAACATGCAGGAGGTGAAGGTGGCCAGGGTCATGAGGGGCAACAAATCGAGTAGCCGCTGCAGGGCGCGCTCCTGCCGCCGCTCCAGCGGCTCGTGCTCGAGGCCATGGATGCCACGTTCGATAATGACGATGGCATGGTCCACCAAGGCGCCGATGGCCGCCGTTATACCGCCCAAGGTCATGATATTCATGCCAAAACCAAGGGCATGCAGAATCAGCAGCGTTCCCGCCAAGGAGAGAGGCACCACGGTCAGGGTTGCGAGGGCGGCATCCCATCGTCCCAGAAAAAACAACACGACGACAAAAGCCAGGAGCGTACCCAGGGCGAGGGCCTGCCATACATCCTGCAGGCTCGAGTGGATCAGGCGACTCAGGTTGTACACCGGCTGCAGATGAACCCCGGGCGGCAAGTCCCGCGCCAATTGCGCCAAACGCTGCTCGGCCGCGTGTGCCACCTGCACCTCGTTGCTCCCCTGCTGCGCCGAGAGGTCGAAAAGCAAGGCATGCTGCCAGCCGGGAACCGCGGCCGCCCGCAAGCGCGGCGGTGGCCCCAGTGAGACACTGCCGAGGGCCCCGAGAGGCAGTGGGGCGTGAATGCCCTCGGTATTGGGCGGGCCGATGGGCAAGGTAAGTTGCGCGAGCTCCTGCGGATTCGCGGGCCGCGGCGCCGTTGAAAGAACGAATTGCTGATGAAAGGCCTGAAGCACACCCGAGAAGAAGGGGCCCTGATCCTGCTGCAATGCCGTCAACACTGCCGCCGCCGAGAGATGGTATTGGGCGAGGAGATGGCGCTGCAGTTGCACCCGGAGTTCCGGCCAACCGCGGCCCGTTTCCTGCACTTGGTAGACCCCGGGCAGAGAGAGCAAAGCCGGGCGGATGACGAAGGCATAGCTCGCCATCATGCTCGAACTGTCGAGGCGATTGGACACCAGGGCGTATTGGAGCACAGGATAAATGTTCGGCCGCATGAGCCGTACGCTCAGGCTGGCCCCAGCCGGCAAGGCGACGTGGGAGAGGCGCGCTTGTAGGCGCAAATACACATTCTCGGGGTTGGCGTCGCGGTCGAAGTAGACGTGGATCTTGCTCAAACCCACCCCGGTCTGCGAGCGCACCAAGTGCACCCCGGCCACTCCCTCGGCGCTCTCTTCCAGGGGGCGAGTCACCTGTAAAAACATGATCTGTACCGGCAGGTCCTGGTCTTGCACGAGGATGGAAATCTTCGGGAAATTTACCGCAGGAAAGACACTCTCGGGCATACTGCGCAGCGCCACCAAGCCTGCCGCCAGCAACAGCAAGGACAAGACGAGGAGCGTGCTGCGCGTTGCCCACAAAAAGGCAAGATAGCGCCGCATCATGGCGCCAGCCGCACGGCAGCGCCGGGGGCAAGACGGGTCGCTCCGGCGGTAATCACCTCCTCGCCTACGCGCAGCGCGCCCTGCACCAGCACCGCAGCACCTCGCTTACCAATGATGTCGACCGGCACCTGCTGGGCCTGGCCGTGCTCCATCTTCCAGACAAAACTCCGGGCGCCGCGCATGACGATGGCCGCTGCGGGAACCTCTACGCTACCCTGGGCAGGGGCGATGGCCGGGTGCAGCCGCAGCTGCACCCACTCGCCCGGCAGTAAGTGATTCTTGGCAGGCAACTGGATGAGGACCGTCACTAAACCAGACTGGCGGGCACTCTGCCCGATGCTGCGTATGCTGCCACTCGTTTTTTCGCCATCGTAGACGATGCCCACCAGATCGCCAGCCGTCAGTTGCTGCGCCAGGGGCGGCGGTAACAGGGCCTGAATCCAGGGCTGGCCGCGCCCATCGAGGCGGGCGATGACCGTCCCGGCGGCCACCTGGGTGCCGTTGGGCACTACATATTGCAGCATCCCCGAGCTCGGCGCCGTAATCTGCAAGGCTGCTGCCTCCTGCTGCAAGGCGGCGAGGGCATCCCCCGCTTGCCGAGCGGCTAGCCGTGCCGTATCCACCTGCGCCTGCGCAATGACACCATCGGCAAACAGGTGCTGATCTCGCCGCACGACTTGCTCGCTGTAGCTGCGCTGTGCCTCGGCCGCGGCCACCCGGGCCGGGAAGCCCGCTGCCTGGATGCGGGCAATCACCGTCCCTCGCTGTACCTGGGCGTCGCCTTGCAGGGCCTCGAGTACCCGCCCGCTCGCCGGTGCTACCAGCGTTGCTGCGGCATTGCTGCGCACCTCGCCCAAGGCGGTTACCACCGCACCTTGCGCTGCTGCCTGCACTGGCATCACCTGCACAGGAACACCAGCCGCGTCGGCGATGGGCACGAACACGGCCATGAGGAGCCCCAAAAGGCCGCAGCGGCCTATTTGCGTGTTTTTCACGGGATTTGTCCCTCATCCAAAAGCAGCTGGGTATAGGCCATATGTAGGCGCAACCGTGCTTGTACGGAGTTGAGGCGTGCCTGAATCCAAGCGTTTTGCGCCTGGGCAAGATTCAGGGCATTGATGGCGCCATCCTGAAAACCCTTGCGCGTCATGTCGTAGACGGCCTCCGCTTGGTGCACGATCTTGTCGGCGCGCCGGGCGTTTTCCTGGGCAGCGCGAAAGGCTCCCCAATCCTGGTTCAAGCGGTTGCGCATTTGTAAGAGCAAGGCTGCCTTATCGGCACGAACGGCGGCGACCTGCGCCCCCGCCGCTGCCACCGAGGCTTGGCGTCGACCAAATCCAAAAAGCGGAAAATCCAGACGCAGGCCGGCCTGCCAACCGAGGTCATGCCCACGCGGAACGCCACTGCTATCGACGCCGTAGGCCAGTTGCGCGTTCAACACGGGCAGATAGCTGGCCTCTTGCACCGACTTTTGCGCCTCGGCAACCTGAATCTGCCGCTGCGCCACCTGCAAAAGCGGTTGCTTGGCCTGCATTTGCTGCCAAAGCGCCGTGCGGGTAGGTACAGGCATCGGCCCTGCCAGAGCAGCCGTCGCGAGCGTCGTTGCTGCTGTAGCAGGGAGATCCAATTGGAGGTTCAGGGCGCGCTCGGCGGTCTGTTGCTGCACCTTTGCCTGGGCGTACTGGTTGCGAGCCTGGGTCAGTAGTAGCTCCGTTTGCACCAGATCCATGCGTGCCACCGAACCTGCTCGAAAGGCTTTCTGGCTACGGGCAACGAGTTGCGTTTCCTGATCTACGGTCTGTCGCCACAGCGCCGTTTGTTCTTGCGCCAACCCTAAGCCAAACCATGCATTGGTCACGGCAGCTGCCGTCTGCAGCCGCGCTTGATCAACTTGGTACGCAGCCACCAGGGCGCCGTCGTGCGCCAGCTTTGCCAATGCCTGCAACTGGGCATCAAAAATTGGCGCCGTCACGACGAGCTCGGCAATACTCTCCTCGCTGCCATTGGCCGACACGAACAAGGGTTGCCCCTGCCGACTCGCCGACCAGATCCCACCCATCTGCAAGGACAATTGTGGCAGGCGATTGGCCGTCGACGCCGCGGCCAGATCGCGGCTGGCGCGAGCACGATCTGCGGCAGCCGCCACCTGCGCCTGCACGGCAATACCGCGCTCAACCGCTTGGGAAAGCGTCCAAGAGGATGCCAATGCCGGGGCCGAGCCAAATGCGACGGCAACAATGGCGGCTCGCCCCAAGGCGACCCCGGAAAATGCCGTGGGCAAAGTTGGTGCTTTGCGGAACATAGCTGCAGAGTATGGCACAGGTGTCTTTGCAAATAATTAGTGGAGGCGCAGAAATAGCGAAGGCGCCGCCTCCGCAAAGGCGACGCCCAATACCCCAACGCCTTAGGGAAGATCTGATCT
>NZ_JAVRKK010000077.1:0-10987 GCF_031962545.1 Candidatus Igneacidithiobacillus taiwanensis | reverse complement strand
CAACGCCGAACGGCCACACCATCGACTCGGACAGAAACCACCGCTATCCTTCCTCCTCCAACATCTACCACAGTGCCAAAGGTGGTGGACGCATACAAGTCTTTGACTCATCAGCTGCCAGCGAGTATGCTTTGGCGCCTCTGGACTGACCTTTTTGGAGAGGAACCGCTTTTCATGCCAACCATTCGCATCAAAGAGAATGAACCCTTCGAAGTTGCCCTGCGCCGTTTCAAGCGCTCCTGCGAAAAAGCGGGCGTGTTGACGGAGGTGCGCCGTCGGGAGTTTTACGAAAAGCCCACTGAGGAGCGCAAGCGTAAGGCTGCGGCAGCACGGAAGCGGGCGCTCAAGCGGATGCGTCGGCAGCAATTGCGTTTGGTGCGGATGTACTGATGTCCTTGCGCGAGCAGATTCAAGATGACATGAAGGCGGCCATGCGCGCGCGGGAATCCGAACGCCTGGGCACGATCCGCATGCTGCTCGCCGCCATCAAACAACGGGAAGTCGATGAGCGCCGCGATCTGAGTGACGCCGACATTCTTGCCATCGTCGAAAAATCCATCAAGCAGCGCAAAGAATCGGCTCGACAATTTCGCGACGGGGGGCGCCCCGAGCTGGCGGAGAAAGAGGAAGTGGAAATCGCCTTCCTGCAACCCTATCTGCCAGCAGCCCTCGATGCGGCAGAAATCGATCGGCTCATCGCCGCCGCCGTTGCCGAGACCGGCGCCCAAGGCCCACGCGACCTAGGCAAGGTACTTGGCGTGCTGCGCCCACAAGTGCAGGGCCGTGTAGACATGGCGATGCTTTCGGAGAAGGTCAAAGCCCACCTCTCTGCGTGAGCATGGAAGAGGCCGTCGGCACCACCGCAGCTCCCGCGCTCGCAGCTGCGGCCCTCGAATCCCTAGAATTTCCCTTGCTCCGCCAATATTGGCGAGACTGTTGTGCGCACGTGTATGCGCGCGACCATGTAAACGCTCTCGATCCCTATGCAGAGTTTTCGGAAATCGCTGCGCGCCTGGAGCGCAGCACCAACTTGCAGCAACGCCTGAGCAACGGGCCCGGCCTGCCCAGCGCCGACATACCCGATATTCGCGACCATCTCGATCTTGCCGAGCGGCCCGGCGCCTTACTGAGCGGTGCCGAACTGCTCCGAGTGCGCCGGGTTCTCGAGCTTGCTGCTGAATATGCACGTTTTTTACAGGGGAGCGATGATCGGCTGCAGGAAGACATCCCCTACCTGAGTCCACACCCCCTCCTGCTGTCCCGCCTGCGCGATAGCCTCGATGACGATGGTAGTTTGCTCGACCGCGCCAGCCCGGAACTGGCACGAGTGCGCCAGCAATTACGGGTACAGCGCGCCCAACTGCAGCAATTGCTGCAAGGTCTACTGCGCGAGCGCGAGCAGCGGGATATCTGGCAAGACCCCCATGTCGTGCAGCGCGGCGGGCGCTTCGTGTTGCCGGTCAAGGCCAACTTCAAAGGGCGCCTGCGCGGCATAGTTCACGATCGCTCCGCCAGCGGCGAGACGCTCTTTATCGAGCCCCTGCAGGCGGTGGAGCAAAACAACCTCTTGGTCGAGTTGGCAGCAAGCCAGCGCCACGAAGAAGAGCGCATCCTGCGCGCCCTGACTGCTCTCCTCGGCGGTGAAGTGGAAAGGTTGCGCGAAGGGCTGATACGCATGGGACGTCTCGAGGCCACCCGCGCTGGCCTGGAATTGGCAGGACGCTGGGGCGGTACGCTGCCGGAGTTGCAGCGAGCGCCGGCATTTTCCCTGCGGGACATTCGTCACCCCCTGCTCGTGCTGCGGCACCCGGAAGGCATTGTCGGCAACGATCTCGCCATGGGCCAAGAGGCCAAGCAGCTGCTCATTACCGGACCCAATACCGGCGGTAAGAGTGCACTGCTCAAGGCCATCGGCCTGCTGCATCTGGCGGCTTATGCCGGCCTCCCCATTCCCGCCGAGGGGCAGATTGGCTACTTTCCGAGCATCTTCGCCGTCATTGGTGATGCTCAAGATCTGCAAGCCGATCTCTCCAGCTTTTCCGGGCAGATGCGGCAGGTGCGCGACATCTTGGCGGCTGCCTCTACCAACTCGCTGATCCTTCTCGATGAATTGGGCAATGGCACCGATCCGCGGGAGGGTGCGGCGCTGGCGCAGGCGGTAGTGGCGCATCTGCGCGAGCGGCAGATCCTTACCGTGCTCACCAGCCATATGAGCGTACTCAAGCGCTACGCCCTGCAGGAAGAGGGTGTGCTGCTGGCAGGCATGGGCTTTGACCTCGAGCGCCTACAGCCCACCTACCGCCTGCAGCTCGGTCGCGCCGGGGCCAGCCAAGGTTTGGCCATTGCCCGCAAGATCGGGCTTCCCGAAACAGTCCTTGCCCTGGCGGAGACCATTTATGCGGGTGGGCAGGAATCGTGGGAAAACTGGGAAGAGCGCCGCGATGCCCTGCTACGTAGTGCCGAAGAACAGGCGGCACGTGCCCAAGCCGCCGCCGAGGAGCAGTCGGCCCTGCGCGTGCAGCTGCAAAAGGAACGCGACAAAGCCGCTGCCTTACGGGCCCGCGCCGAGGAAGAAGCGCGGGCAGAATGGCAAAAACTCCTGGCCGATGCGCGCCGGCAGGTACGCCAGGCCATTGCCGATCTCAAACGTGGCCGCAATACCCAGGCCGCCAGCGCCACCCTCGATCGCCTCGACGGCAAATTTTCGGCACCGCGCACGGCAGAGTCGAGCCTGCCGGAGCCCGGAACACGCGGACTCTTTTTGCCTTTGCACCAAGTGGTACAGGTGCAGCGCGTCGATACACCGGGACAACGTTTACAAATCGAACTGCGTGGCAAATATTTATGGATACCGGCAGAGCAGTTCCGCGCCGATGCAAGCTTGGAAATGCCCGAGGAGCGTGGGCGCGCGCAGTACGCGGCTCCCGAGGAACATCCCTGGCGCCTCGACTTGCGCGGGCAGCGGCGAGATGAGGCCGAGGCTGCCCTGCTCCGCCATCTGGATGCGGCAGTAGCGGCAGGACGAAAGCAAATCGAGGTCTTGCACGGCAAGGGCAATGGGGTATTGGCGGAGATGGTGCGGGAATTTGCCGCCCAAGATCCGCGGGTTGCCACCTGGCGGATGGCTGCCCCGGAACAAGGGGGTGGCGGGGTAGCCGAATTGGAACTACGCTAAAACATGGCCCGCTACTCCCGACAAATCATCGACAGCATCCTCGAGCGCACGGATCTCGTGAAACTGATCGATACCCGCGTCTCCCTGAAGAAAAAGGGCAAGGATTATTGGGCCTGCTGCCCCTTTCATCACGAAAAAACCGCATCGTTCTCGGTGAGTGCCGATAAGCAGATCTACTATTGTTTTGGCTGCCATGCCCACGGCAACGCCCTCGACTTTCTCATCGCCTATGAACGCCTGAGCTTTCTGGAGGCCCTCGAAATGCTCGCGGAGCAAGCCGGTGTCGTGCTCCCCGAGACAACCGACGCCAGCGCAGTCGACCAACGACTGCCGGCTTTGCGCGCGGCGCTGGAGCGTAGCCTGGCGGTATATCAAGCGGCCTTGACGGAAGCCCCAACAGCACAGGCATATTGGCAGTCCCGGGGCGTAACCAGCGACAGCATTGCCGCCTTTGGACTGGGATATGCCCCGGATGGTCAGCGGGTTCTCGCCCAGCTGGGTAAGACTGCCGCCGAGCGGGACTTGCTGCTTGCTGCCGGCGTTCTGGGAAAAAGTGAAGATGGCCGCTGGTATGAGCGATTCCGCGGGCGAGTCATTTTTGCCATCCGCGATGGCCGCGGCCGCCTCAGCGGACTAGCCGGGCGCAGTCTAGACGGTCGCGAACCCAAATATCTCAACTCCCCAGAAACGCCTCTCTACCATAAGGCGCAGATCCTTTTTGGTCTGGATCGGGCGCGAGCCGGGATTCGTCGTGCCAACAAGGTGGTGCTGGTCGAGGGCTACTTGGATGTCATCAGTCTGCATCAGGCCGGCATCGACTACGCGGTTGCCGCCAGCGGCACGGCCTTGGGTGAGACCCAGTTGGAGACCTTGTTCCGCGCCAGCAAGGAGGTCATCCTTTGCTTTGACGGCGATGGCGCCGGGCGCCAGGCCGCCCAACGCGCCGTCGCCCTCTGCCCGCCCCTGTTGCGACCCGGCCGCTTGCTACGGGTGCTGTTTTTACCCGAAGGTGAAGATCCCGACTCCCTCGTCCGCCAACAGGGAGCACAGGTCTTTCTCGATCTGCTGCAAGGGGCGCGTCCCGCCGTCGACGTATACCTGGAATTCCTCGCCAGCGAGCACAATCTGCAGCAGTCCGACGAGCTGGCACAATATCGACGGCGAGCGCGAGAGTTCCTCGAGCGCCTCGGCGATCCCGATCTGCAAGCGATTTACCGCGAAAAACTGCAGTTGCGCGCCGCGACCAAGCCAGCATCGCGACCAAGCGCTGCGCCGCGTATCCAGTGCCCATCCAGCCCTTGGCGTGGACTCTTTGCCCGCCTGCTGACCCTGTACCTGCGCTATCCCGAAGCCCCGGCCTGGTCCCAACTCGAAGCCGCTCTGGTGCAGCGTTTTGCCGCCAACCAGCCGGAGTTGGCGGCGCTGCAGCGCGCCCTTGAAATTTCTGCTCGACTATCCCATCTAAGCAGTCAGGACTTGTGCTTGGCACTGGCCGACGAACCCGACGGTGAGCGCTATCTCGCCCTGCTGCTCGGTGCCCAGAGCAGTGACGCAGAAGCCCTCATCGAGGGTCTGGTGGCGAATGCCAATGCGGAGTTGCGACGTTTGCGTAGTTTGGCCCTGGGTCAAGTGGGGGATCGCGCCGGTATCGGCGCCCTGACCCCGGAAGAGCGCGAGGAGCTGCGCCGGCATCTGCAACAGAAGCGAGCGAGCAAGGCGGCAAAGAGTTGAAACGGTTGATACGCTTTCCAAAAGCGTTGGATATTTCGTATACTAACAGGCTTTCCGTGCCGTTGGATCTTCTATGACTGACAACGAAACCTCTTTCGATGTGGAGTCCCAGCGTTCTGAGCTCAAGGCGTTGATTGCCAAGGGAAAAGAGCAGGGATATCTGACCTATCGGGAAATCAACGACCTCCTCCCGGAGGAGATCTTCGACCCCGAGCAGATGGAAAACGTCATTTCCATGATCAACGACATCGGGATCGAGGTCTTTGAGGAGGCGCCGGAAGATGAAGGTCTGCTCCTTGGAGACGACGGCGAGGGCGGCCCCACCATCGCCTCCCAGGAAGTGGAAGAAGCAGCCGAAGAGGCGCTGGCCGTGGTCGAGGCCGACATCGGGCGTACCAGCGACCCCGTGCGCATGTACATGCGCGAGATGGGCAGCGTCGAGCTCCTCACCCGCGAAGGCGAAATCGAGATTGCGCGGCGTATCGAGGATGGCCTGTTGCAGGTATTGCGGGCCGTTTCCACTTGCCCCACCACCATCGCCCTCCTCCTCGACGCCGCGGACAAGGTCGAGCGTGGTGAACTGCGCCTCGACGAAATCGTCGATTCCTTCATCGACCCAAATGCGATCGAAGAAAGCGCCAACGCCGAGGATGAGGAACTCAGTCTCGAAGCGGGCGAGGTGAGCGCAGAAGACGAAGAGGAAGAAGACGGTGAGGGAGGAGCCCTTTCCGTCGCCGACAAGGGACCACAGATGGAAGAGGCGCTGGAGCGCTTTGCCGCCATCCGCGCCGATTACAACCTGCTGATGGAGATGCGCGCCCGCGGTGAGGGGCGCAGTGCCCAATATCAGGAGCAGCGGCAGGTCCTCGCCAGTCGCTTTCTCGAAATCAAGCTCAATGCGCGGCAAATCGATCTCATGGCCGATGCCCTGCGCGCGCTCATCGACGAGGTCCGCCAGGCGGAACGGCGCATCATGCACTTGTGCATCGACCGTGCCGGCTACCCGCGCAAAGACTTCGTCCGCAGTTTTCCCGGTCGGGAAAGCGATCCCAGCTGGCTGGAGGAGCAGATTGCATCCAAGCGTCCCTACGCCGCCAAAATGGCTGCACTACGGGACGAGATTCTTGCCGTCATCCAAACCATGGGCGACATCGAGGATCGCGCTGGCTTGCCGATTGCCGAAATCAAGGAGGCCAGCCGCCTGATGTCCATTGGCGAAGCCAAAGCGCGGCGCGCCAAGAAGGAAATGGTCGAGGCCAACTTGCGTTTGGTAATTTCCATTGCCAAGAAATACACCAACCGCGGTCTGCAGTTTCTCGATCTGATCCAGGAAGGCAACATTGGCCTGATGAAGGCGGTAGACAAGTTCGAATACCGCCGCGGCTACAAGTTCTCGACCTACGCGACCTGGTGGATTCGCCAGGCCATCACCCGCTCCATTGCCGACCAGGCGCGCACCATCCGGATTCCGGTGCACATGATCGAGACCATCAACAAGCTCAACCGCATCTCCCGCCAGATGCTGCAGGAGATGGGGCGCGAGCCGAGTCCAGAAGAACTCGCCGAGCGCATGGAGATGCCCGAGGATAAAATCCGCAAGGTCTTGAAGATTGCCAAAGAGCCCATCTCCATGGAGACGCCCATTGGTGACGACGAAGACTCGCATCTTGGCGATTTCATTGAGGATCGCAATGTGGCTGCGCCTACGGATGCGGCTATCAATGCCGCCATCCGTGAGGTGGTGGAGGAATTGCTCGACACCGGTCTCACCCCGCGCGAAGCAAAAGTGCTGCGCATGCGCTTTGGCATTGGCATGAACACCGACCACACCCTCGAGGAGGTCGGCAAGCAGTTTGACGTGACGCGGGAGCGCATCCGTCAGATCGAGGCCAAGGCCCTGCGCAAACTGCGGCACCCCTCGCGATCCGAGCGCCTACGCAGCTTTGTTGATGGTGAAATCACCATCCTCAATTGACCTTTTGGGCCTGTAGCTCAGTCGGTTAGAGCAGGGGACTCATAATCCCTTGGTCCACGGTTCGAGTCCGTGCGGGCCCACCAATAAAAACAAGGCTCTAGGATAAATCCTGGGGCCTTTTTCTTGGTCGTGCTGCAATTTTGCGTGGGAAACGAGGGGAAAAGTGGTTGTGCGAGTCAGGCTTGGCCGTGGGCGAATTAGTCGTTCGCTAGCAATGGAGACGTCCAAAAGGCCATAAGCTTCGTCGGGAAGATGTCGAAAATGGATTGATTTTTGTAATAACCTGCAGGCTGAAATGAAACTGGAATCCTTGACCAAGAATGCGGCAATCGCCGGCTTAGAGCCTGGCGAGGTCGTGCGCATCGTCACTACCGAGGCCGTCGGGAGCGATGCGGTCACGGTCTACTACAAAACTGCAGACGGCACCCTGCGCGAGCGAATGCTCTTTCGCAGCGATGAGGATCGGCTCTCCCTGGCAGAAGTCGGACGCCCCTGGTCCTTTGATGCGCCGGGGAGCGATTTCCAACTCGTCACCGAGGCCTACCGAATCCACCTGGCCCACCTTTTCGACCCGATGATGGCGGTGCACACCTCCAACGTGGAGCCCTTGCCGCACCAGATTACCGCCGTCTACGAAGCAATGCTGCCACGTCAGCCCCTGCGCTTTGTTCTCGCCGATGATCCCGGCGCAGGCAAGACCATCATGGCCGGGCTGTATATCCGCGAGCTCTTGATGCGGGCCGACGCCCAGCGCGTGCTGATCGTCGCCCCTGGCAGCCTGGTGGAACAATGGCAAGATGAGCTGTTTGAAAAGTTTGGCCTTTCCTTCCTGCTTTTTTCCCGGGAGCAGGTGGAACAATCGCGCAGCGGTAACCCCTTTGACGATCACGAGCTGCTCATCGCCCGCGTCGATCAGCTGGCTCGCTCAGAAGACCTTCTCGAAAAACTGCGCTACTCCCATTGGGACCTCGTGGTCGTCGATGAGGCTCACAAGCTCTCCGCCAGCTACTTTGGCAATAAAATCAGCAAGACCAAGCGTTTTCAGTTGGGAGAACTGCTCGGCAGCATCACCCGCCACTTCTTGCTGATGACTGCCACCCCGCACAATGGTAAGGAAGAGGATTTTCAGCTCTTTCTCTCTTTGTTGGACGCCGATCGCTTTTACGGCAAGTTCCGTGACGGTGCGCACAAGGTCGACGTTTCGGATCTCATGCGCCGCATGATCAAGGAAGACCTGCTCAAGTTCGACGGCACGCCTCTTTTTCCAGAACGTCGCGCCTACACCGTCAATTATCAACTCTCCGATGCCGAAGCGGCGCTCTATGCGGCCGTCACCGAATATGTCAAAACGGAGTTCGCCAAGGCCGACGAGCTTGTCGACGGCGGACGCAAGGGTACCGTCGGCTTTGCCCTCACTACCCTGCAGCGCCGCCTGGCCTCCAGCCCCGAGGCCATCTACCAGTCGCTCAAGCGCCGTCGCCATAAGCTCAAACGTCGGGTCGAAGAAGAGAAGCTGGGACAGCGCGGCAGGGCACTGGCCGAGACCCTGGCGGGCCTTGGCAACGCCGGCGTGCCGGAGGACATTTGGGAATCGGCAGACGCCATGTCCCCCGACGACTACGAAAACTTTGAGGAGGCCGTCGTCGATCAGGCCACGGCCGCCCGCACCATCCAGGAATTGGAGGCCGAAATCGCCCTGCTAGAAAGTCTGGAAGAACAAGCCCGCCAAGTGGTTTATTCCGGTCAGGACCGCAAATGGGACGAGCTCTCTCGCCTCTTGCAAGACACCCCAGAGATGCGAGATGCCGATGGCCGGCAGCGCAAACTCATCCTCTTCACCGAGCACCGCGATACGCTCAACTACCTGGCCGAGAAAATCCGCGGCCTGCTCGGCCAAGCCGACGCCGTGGTGATGATCCACGGTGGGGTCAAGCGCGAAGAACGCCGCAAGGTGCAGGAGCTGTTCCGCAACGACCCCGCCGTGCGCGTACTGCTGGCCACCGATGCGGCAGGGGAAGGCGTGAACCTGCAAAATGCCAATCTGATGGTGAACTACGATCTTCCCTGGAACCCCAACCGTCTGGAGCAGCGATTCGGGCGCATTCACCGCATTGGTCAAACAGAGGTTTGTCATCTCTGGAACCTGGTAGCCTCCGAAACCCGAGAAGGCGATGTGTTTCAGCGGCTTTTCGAAAAACTGGAAATCGAGCGCCAAGCCCTGGGCGGTCGTGTGTTCGACATCCTTGGAGAGGTCTTTGAAGACAAACCCCTCAAGGACCTACTCATCGAGGCCATCCGCTACGGTTCCGACCCCGAAGTCCGTGCCCGTTTGCTTCAACGGGTAGAAGGCGCCCTCGACACCGAGCGCATTCGACAGATCCTTCAGCGGAATGCCCTCTGCGAAGAAGTGATGGACGAGAGGCGCCTCTTTGCCGTCAAGGAAGAGATGGAGAAGGCCGAAGCCCGCAAGCTACAACCTTTCTTTGTCCGCTCTTTCTTCACCAAAGCCTTTGGCGAGCAGGGAGGGGAACTGCGCCCGCGCGAATCCGGCCGCTACGAGATTACCTACGTGCCCGCGGCCATCCGCGAGCGCGATCGACGATTGTCTGGCCGAGACCACCGCTACCGGGAGCCTGTGCTCCAGCGCTACGAGCGCGTCTGCTTTGAAAAACAACAGGTGCGTCTTACCGACCGCGTCGGCGCGCCGGTCGCCACGCTCCTGCATCCGGCTCACCCCCTAATGCAAACGGTTACGGATTTGGTCCTGGAAACCCACCGCTCCAAGCTCAAGCAAGGAGCCGTTTTGGTCGATCCCAACGATCCTGGTCTCATGCCACGGGTGCTCGTCCTCATCGATCACGCCGTCAAGGAGGGAACGGAACCCCAGACCATCATCTCCCGCCGTCTCCAGTTCGTAGAGATCGATCCCGCGGGGTCTGCCCACAATGCCGGCTGGGCCCCTCACCTCGACCTGGAGCCCATAGCGCCCAGTGATCGGAACTTGCTGCAAGACATCCTTGCCGCAGACTGGATTAGCCGCGATCTGGACGCGCAGGCACTGGCCTATGCCTCCGAACATCTGGTGCCGGAACACTTCAACGAAGTGCAGTCCCGCCGGGAGGCCATGGTCGACAAAACCCTGGCAGCGGTACACGAGCGCCTCGTCAAGGAGATCGACTTCTGGTCCGTTCGCTATGCCAAGCTCAGAGACGACATTGCGGCAGGCAAAGATGTCCGCCTCAATCTCGAAAATACCCGGCGCACCATCGATGAGCTCAGCACCCGCCTACAAGCCCGGGAACGGGCCTTGCGCGCCATGCGCCAAATCGTCTCGGCGACCCCCGTCATCCTCGGCGGCGCGCTGGTGATCCCGCAGGGCCTCTTGCTCCAGCGCAAAGGCGAGCCCGGCTGGACGGCCGATGCCGACGCCCGTAGCCGCATCGAGCGTATCGCCATGCAAGCGGTAATGGACGCCGAACGCGCTTTGGGCCACGAAGTCATCGACGTCTCGGCGCAAAAGTGTGGCTGGGACATCACCAGCCTCCCCCCCGCCCGCGACGGACGCCTCCCCGAGAGCCGTCACATTGAGGTCAAAGGCCGCGCCAAAGGGCAGACCATCATCACGGTCACCCGCAACGAAATCCTGTACGGTCTCAACCAGCGCGACAAGTTCCTCCTCGCCATCGTGCTGGTGGATGGCGACCAGCACGAAGGGCCCTTCTACGTGCGCGAGCCCTTCTCTCAAGAGCCCGACTGGGCGGTGAGCAGCATCAACCTGGATCTGGATGCCTTGCTTGCGCGTGCCACGGCAGCGGAGGGCTCGCTGTGAGCCTGGGCTGTCCTCAGAAACAGAAACGCCCTCACGGAGAGGGCGTCGGGCCAGGGCTGCGCACCTTAGCGGGGCTGCAAAAAGAGACGCCTCCCGAGGGAGGCGTCGGGCCGGAGATGCTATCTCCGGCGGGGTTTACCCCTCGCATTCTCGTCAGACCAGGCTCTGCTGTCAAGCCGATGTATGCGTCCACCACCTTTGGCACTGTGGTAGATGTTGGAGGAGGAAGGATAGCGGTGGTTTCTGTCCGAGTCGATGGTGTGGCCGTTCGGCGTTG
>NZ_JAVRKK010000076.1:0-11024 GCF_031962545.1 Candidatus Igneacidithiobacillus taiwanensis | reverse complement strand
GCTACCCGGTAAAACCCCCGGATCCGGTACCCGACATGTTGAACCTGCATGGCACTCCTCCCTCGCCAAAGAAGTGCCAAAGGTTTGTGAACTTATGCAGTTATTGATTCAACAAGCCATCGAAGGCTGCCGACGCAACGGCATTCATTCTGGCCTCTGTGGCCAGGCACCCTCCGACTATCCAGAAATGGCGGAGTATCTCGTTCGTCTTGGAATTGACTCCATCAGCCTCAATCCCGACACGATTCTTGCAACCACCCGTCAAGTTCTTGAAATCGAGAAAAGCATCACAGGCGAAAGGCTATCATGACGACAGCCTGTCTATTTCCGTAGGCGTAAGTTCGCGCCACTGGCCGGCGGCCAAGTCACCTAAGGTCAAAGTGCCAATGGCAACACGAATCAGCCGTAAAACTTCACAGCCCTGACTCTCCAACAGGCGGCGAATCTGGCGATTTTTCCCTTCTTGAAGCACAAATTCCAACCATTGGGTCTTGCCGCCACAGCGCAACTCACGAATTTCCACTGGACGATATCGTATCCCATCGAGCACCACGCCAGCGGCCAGATAAGCGCGTTGCTCTGCAGCCAAGGGAGGGCGGACCTGCACATGATATTTTTTGGGTACATGGCGTTCGGGGTCCAAAATCGTTTGCGCCCAGGTAGGATCATTACTCAGCAGCAGCAAACCGCTGCTGGCTTGATCGAGACGACCCACCGGCGCGAGCCAGTCGCCATCGGGAAGCAAATCGTAGATCGTACGCCGCCCATGTTGATCGTGGCGCGTCACCAAATAGCCGCGCGGCTTATGGAGTAATAGCACACGCCGACGCGACGTTAGCGGCGCGGCAACGCCATCTACCGCAATGGCATCCTGGTCGAGCGGAAAGCCCTGTTCGGGATCGAGAATACAGCGTCCCGCAACAGTCACTCTTCCCGCCCGAATCCACTCGGCCGCTTGGGTTCGCGAGCAAAGTCCGCGCTTGGAGAGGATACGTGCGAGGCCAAAGCGCTTGCCTGGCTGGCCGGGTCGTCTTCGGCTATTCTCAAATGACACTTCTACGCAACCCACGGAGATCGACCATGGCCCACGAAAGCCTGCACGAAGCCCTCGAACAGCTCAGTCCCGACACCCTCGATATCCATCGCGCCATCAGTTCCTTGATGGAGGAGTTTGAAGCCGTCGATTGGTACCAGCAGCGGGTGGACGCTTGCCAAGATCCAACCCTCAAGGCCGTACTCGCCCACAATCGTGACGAAGAACTGGAACACGCAGCCATGGTATTGGAGTGGCTGCGTCGGAAATTACCTCGCCTAGACAAGGAATTGCGGGAATATCTTTTTACGGAAGGATCCATCACCGGTCACGAAGCCGAGGCCATGGGGCGCGACTGAGGCGCTTCCTTCTCGGGGAGAAATTCCCGACACAAGGAATTGGTCCAATTGATACCAATGGCGGTGGGGCGCCAATGACGCCCTTGCCGCTCCAATAAGCCACGTTGTGCGGCGCGCCGCAGTCGGCCCTCCACAAGCAAAAAGCTTATCCCGGTGCGCTCTTCAAAGATTTCCTCCGAAAATCCCTCCATCAAGCGCAAGGCGTTGAGAAAAAACTCGAACGGGCGTTCGGCAGGGCCGACCCACTGCTGTTCACCAAGAACTGCAGCTGCAGCCATGGCCGCTGCCATGTACGTTTCCGGCCGCGGTGGTTTACGTGTGCGCAGTATCCCCTGCCCGGGCAGAGTGATTTTGCCATGGGCGCCAGCACCAATGCCCAAATAGTCCCCAAAGAGCCAGTAGTTACGATTGTGCCAACACTGCCGTCCGCTGCGCGCATGCGCCGAAACCTCATAACGGGCAAGACCCGCGGCAGCGAGTTCGGCACGCAGCCCCTCCTCCATTTCCGCGCTGCTGTCGGCATCGGGTAAGGCGGCCGGCGGACGGCTGGCAAAAGGTGTTCCCGGTTCCAAGGTAAGTTGGTACAGAGAAAGATGCGGCGGCCGGTGGATGAGCGCATTGCGCAGGTCGTCGAGTGCCGCGGCGTAATCCTGTCCTGGCAAGGCAAAGATCAGGTCCAGATTCCAGTTGTCGAAACCAGCGCGCTGTAGCGCTTCGATGGCTTGATGCGCGGTGCGGGCATCGTGAATGCGTCCGAGAACGCGCAAGGCGTCGTCGTTGAAGGACTGGACCCCGAGGGAGAGACGATTGATACCCGCTGCACGAAAACCGGCGAAGGCTGCGGCATCCACCGCGCCAGGATTCGCCTCGAGGCTGATTTCTACTTGCGGCGCCAGGCGCAGGCGAGCACGAATGGCCGAGAGTAAACGATCGAGACTCTCCGGCGGGAAAAGGCTGGGGGTACCGCCACCAAAAAAGATACTGTGAATTTGCCGACCCCAAATCCGCGGCAGCTCACGCTCCAGATCAAGAATGAGGGCATCGACGTAGCGCTCGGCGGGGAAGTTCTCCGCCGCGTAGGAATTAAAATCGCAGTATGGACACTTGGCTTTGCACCAGGGCAGGTGCACATACAAGGAAAGGGGCGCTACACTTAGCTCAGGCATATTGGTTTCGCGAGGATCTCCGGGATGACGGCGCAAAGCGATGCGCAAGAATGGTACGATCTATTCTTACTCAGTTCCGTGCTTTTTCCCAAGGCCCGCATGGGGCTGCGCATCTTCGAGCCTCGTTATGTGGATATGGTCAGCCGCGCCATGCGCTCAGGCCGTCCCTTCGGCATTTGCCTGGCGGAGGCGGAAGCCGCCCCTGCCCCCGTTGGCACTCTGGCAACCATTGTCGACTGGAATAGCGAGAACGGGCTGCTTCTTCTGGAAATCGAGGGATCCCGCCGTTTTTCCGTACAAGAATGGCAGCATGCCAATGACATCACTGTGGCGCGCATTCATCTGTGGCCGGAAGAACCGGCCCTTCCTCTCGCTTTTGAGCACGAATGGCTCAAACCCATCTTGCAGCAGATTATCGAAGATCCAGCTGCTCCAGAGCTGGATGCCAGTCGTGCCGGCATGATCTTGGCGCAGGCTTTACCGGTGCGGTCGGCAGAAAAGCTGCAACTCTTGCTGCTACAGGATCCCTTGGAGCGCCTACGTCGCATTGCCAGCCTACTTCGCAAAAAGGGAGTGGAGTAGCGCGGTTGCTTTTCCGGCGTAAAGGCTTACAATTTTGGCCCTTTGCTAGCGCCTTCAGGATTCCTGCAGTGGACATACGCCTTTCCCGTCGCGTCAATGCGGTTCGCCCCTCCCCCACCTTGGCGGTAAGTACACGCGCTGCGGAACTCCAGCGTCAAGGCAAGGATGTGGTCAGCCTTGGTGCAGGCGAGCCCGATTTTGATACCCCAGAGCCGATCAAAGATGCCGCCAAGGCCGCCCTCGACCGCGGTTTTACCAAATACACCGCCGTCGGCGGAACGCCAGAGCTGAAGGCGGCAGTAATCGCGAAGTTTGCGCGCGACAACAATCTCCAGTACCAAGCCAAGCAAGTCTTGGTCTCCGTGGGTGGCAAACAGAGTTTTTACAACCTCTGCCAAGCACTTCTGGATCAAGGCGATGAAGTCATCATCCCCGCACCCTACTGGGTTTCCTACCCCGACATGGTGGTGCTCGCGGGTGCGCAACCAGTCATTTTGCCAACCAGTGCCGCGCAACAGTTCAAGATTACGCCGGAGCAGCTCGCTGCCGCAATCACCCCGGCCACTCGACTCTTGGTCATCAACAGCCCGTCCAATCCCTCTGGTAAGGGCTATTCTGCTGCGGAACTAGCTGCCTTGGGTGACGTACTCCGTGCACACCCGCAGGTCCTGATCGCCAGCGACGATATGTACGAAAAAATCCTTTTTGCCGGGGCACGTTTCGTCAATCTCGCCATGGCATGCCCGGACCTGCAAGATCGCTGCATTGTCCTCAATGGTGTATCCAAGGCCTACGCCATGACCGGATGGCGAATTGGTTACTGCGCCGGGCCGGCGCCGCTCATCGCCGCGATGGAGACGGTACAGTCGCAAAGCACCTCCAACCCCTGCTCCATTGCCCAAGCCGCGGCGCAAGCTGCCCTGGAGAGCGGTGATACCCTCCTTGCGCCCATGTTGCAGGCTTTCGAATACAGGCACAACTACGTCTACGAGCGTTTGCGTGCCCTTCCAGGGGTCCAGGTTCTCCCTTCCGATGGAACTTTCTATAGCTTTCCTGGCTTTCAGGAAGTGATGCAAAGCAAGGGAATCCCCAACGATCTGGTATTGGCCGAAAAACTGCTGGAAGCAGGGGTCGCCGTGGTGCCCGGTAGTGCCTTTGGTAGTCCAGGACATCTGCGTCTGTCTTTTGCTACCAGTGAGGAAAACCTCACCCGCGCCCTCGACCGTATCGGCGAGTTTGTCACCGGCTGAGCGCGGGCACCGGCAATTTTTCGCTTACGACGCGTACCCAAAAACGCGCACGTGGCTAGCAACTAGGCGGGCGCGAGCCAGCGCCTCGTCTACCGTCTCAGCACTGGCCAGCGCAACTCCCAAGCGACGTAGCTTGTCCGCCTGCGGTTTGCCAAAGAGGCGCAAGTCGCTATCCGCTACTGCCAAGGCCTCCGCGAGCCCAGCGTACTGCGGCCCCCAACCGACCTTCTCGGCGCGGATCACCGCCGAGGCCGTTGGCCCGTAGAGACCAGGGTTGACGGGCAGGCCGAGAATGGCGCGCAGGTGCAGATCGAATTCGCTTTGACGTTGGCTCATCAGGGTGACCATGCCGGTGTCGTGAGGGCGCGGTGAAACTTCGCTGAAGTACACCTCATCACCGCGAACAAAAAATTCCACCCCAAAGATTCCGCGCCCGCCCAGGGCATCGGTCACTCGCTTCGCCATCTCTTGGGCTTTGCGCAGGGCCTTTTCGGCCATTGGCTGGGGTTGCCAAGACTCGACGTAATCGCCCGCCTCTTGGCGGTGCCCTATGGGTGCGCAAAATACGGTGCCCTGTGCGGCGCGTACCGTCAGCAGGGTAATCTCGAAGTCAAAATCGATAAAGCCCTCGATGATGACCCGCTGCCCCTGTACACGCCCGGCGGTCTGCGCCTTTTCCCAAGCGCTCGCCAGATCTCCGGCATTTTGTACGAGTGACTGCCCCTTCCCGCTCGAAGACATCACTGGTTTGATTACGCAGGGAAAACCAATGGTCCTGCTGGCTTCTTCCAGCGCTGCCAAACCATTGGCAAAGGCATAGGGAGAGCAGCGCAGCCCTAACTCCTCCGCCGCCAAGCGGCGAATGCCCTCACGATTCATGGTCAGGGCAACGGCGCGGGCGTTGGGGATCACCGTACAGGATCCCTGCTGTTCCAGTTCAGCCAGGGCGTTGGTGGCTATGGCCTCAATCTCCGGTACCACGAAATGTGGCCGCTCCCGCGCGACGAGCGCCAGCAAGGCCTCGGCATCGGTCATATCCACAACGTGGCTGCGGTGGGCAACCTGCATAGCAGGCGCGTCGGCATAACGATCGACAGCAATGGTCTCGATGCCTAAACGCTGCGCGGCAATGAGTAATTCCTTGCCCAACTCGCCCGCTCCCAAGAGCAATAAGCGTGTTGCCCCGGCCGCTAAAGGGGTGCCCAAAGATTCCTGCATTTTCTTCTTCCTGTGCAATGGCTGACTATACTCAAAGGATACCGCGTGCGGCGGCAATCGTCAGGAGGCAAGTCATGGGTGTAGGCAAGATCGGAATGGTGGGTTTGGGGCGGATGGGCGGCAACATGGCGCGCCGTCTGCAGCGCGATGGCGCGGCGGTAGTGGCCTATAACCGCCATCTTGCCAAAGCCAAGGAGCTGGCCCAGGAAACCGGCATGCAGGCCGCTGCATCCCTGGCAGAGTTGGTACAGCAGCTACCAGCGCCGCGGGTGGTCTGGCTCATGCTACCGGCAGGTAACGCTACCGCAGAACATATTGCCGAGTTGCTGCCCCTCTTGGCGCCCGGAGACGTTTTGGTAAACGGCGCCAATGCTTTTTACCAAGACTCCATGGCGCAAGCCAAGGAGGTAGAGGCGCGGGGAATCGACTACGTCGACGCCGGTGTCTCCGGTGGTGTCTGGGGATTACAGGAGGGCTATGCCCTGATGGTCGGCGGCAGCCACGCGGCGGTGACCAAGGTGGAGCCTTTCCTGAAAATTCTTGCGCCCGCGGCGGATAAGGGCTGGCTCCACTGCGGTCCCGTCGGTAGCGGTCATTTCGTCAAGATGGTCCACAACGGCATTGAATACGGCATGATGCAGGCCTTGGCCGAGGGTTTCGCCATCTTACAGGGCAAAGAGGAGTTTGCTCTCGACCTTGCCGCGGTAGCGGAAATGTGGCGCTACGGCAGTGTGGTGCGCTCCTGGCTCCTCGATCTCACGGCGGCTACTCTGGCGCAGGATCAGCAGCTAGCCGATATCGCACCGGTAGTGGCGGACTCCGGCGAAGGCCTGTGGACCGCCCAGGCTGCGCTGGAACAAAAGGTTCCGGCACCGGTTATCACCCTCGCCTTGCAGATGCGCTGGGCGAGCCAGGGTAAGGATGATTACGCCGCCAAACTGCTGGCGATGATGCGCAATCAGTTTGGCGGACATGCCGTGATCAAGGAGAGCGAATAATGAGCGACGATTGTATCTGTCAATTCGTCATTTTTGGTGCTACCGGCGATCTCGCCTCGCGCAAACTCCTACCCTCTCTTTACCACCTGCAATGCGCTGGCCTCTTGCCTCCAGATCTAAAAATCTATGCCGTTGGTCGCCGTCCCTGGGATAACGCCGGTTGGCAGGATTTTTTGCAGGAGCAACTGGAATCCTTTGCCGGAGATTTTCATCCCGAACATTTTGCAGGGTTCTCGGCGCGCTTTACCTATGTGCGCGGAGAACTGCACGAGGCCGGAATGTATCAAGAGCTGGCCAAAACTCTGAGTCGGCCGGGGGCAGACCGACCTGATCGTAGTATTTTTTATCTTGCCATCCGTCCCCAAGATTTTTTTACCGTAGTACAGAATCTCTCCAAAGCCGGTTTTGATCGGGATGGTGACTATCGTATCGTCATCGAAAAACCCTTTGGTAATGATTTGGAAAGTGCTATCCAACTCAATGAGCAACTGCATCGACACTTTCGCGAGGAACAGATTTATCGCATAGACCATTATTTGGGTAAGGAAATCGTCCAGAATCTCTTGGTCTTCCGCTTTGCCAACCTACCCATCGAGGCGGTATGGAATCGCAACTTTATCGATCATGTACAAATTACCGTGGCCGAGGAGCTAGGTGTCGAAAACCGCGCCGGCTATTACGATCAGGCTGGCGCCCTGCGCGATATGGTGCAGAATCACCTCATGCAAATCCTCACCCTGGTGGCCATGGAACCGCCACCCTCGCTCGAGGCAAATGCCCTACGCGACGAAAAGGTAAAGGTCCTACGCTCCATTCGTCCAATTCCCAAAACCGCCATCCATTCCCATGCGATCCGCGCGCAGTACGGCCCGGGACTCGTTGATGGGCAACACGTACCCGGTTATGCAGAGGAGCCCGGGGTGGCTCCAGGATCCATTACCGAAACCTTTGTGGCGGCAAAATTTTATGTCGATAACTGGCGATGGCGCGGTGTACCTTTCTACCTGCGTACCGGCAAGCGGATGCCCAAAAAATCCTCCAGTGTTGCCATTCGCTTTCGTCACACACCGCAGCAGTTATTTCGGGAAACCCCTATCGATCGTATCGAGCCCAATTGGATTTTGTTGTCGCTTGAGCCCGAAAGTCTAAAGATTGAGTTGCACGTGAAAGAACCGGGCTTGGAGATGCGCATTCGCCCGACCCAGCTCAACGCCAGCTATCGTCGCGAAGGAGAAAAGGAACTCGACGCCTACGAGGCCCTGCTTCTCGATGTGATGGAAGGCGACAAGGCCCTCTTCATTCGCTTTGATGAAGTGGAATGGGCCTGGCGGGCTGTCGATCCCTTCATCAAAACCTGGTCGCGCGAGCTCGATTACATCATTACCTATCCCGCCGGCTCCTGGGGGCCGGAGGAGGCGACGCGGATCATGGACAAGGAAGATCAATTTTGGCGTAACGCGCTGTAATGTCGCTATCGACCGACAACTAGAGCACCGCGCATTGGCGGAGAATCAGCACCATTTCCCTGTATGATTGTAGCTGTCGGGCTACAGCCGGCGTAGCCAGCGGGGAGATTATTCTTTATTTTCCAATATGATATAGGCATCTAATACGTTGGCATCATTCATGCTTGTAGCTCACTCATCGAACTTCTGAGGAAAAAGCTATGTGCAAGGATCTTCTGAAGGCTGACGAAGTGACCCGTTTGGCGCGGGCGCTGCACGCCCTGGCTCATCCCCTTCGCTATCGCATGCTCTGTCTCCTGGGCGCTGGAGAAATGAATCTGCAACATATCGCCAACGCGGTACACACCAGTCACAGTAACGCCGCCCAGCACCTGCAGTTACTAGAGAAACAACAGCTGGTGCGCATTCGCCGCACGGCAAGCCGCATCTACTATCGCCTGAGCGATCAACGCACTCTGCGTCTACTTGCGGTTTGCCGCCACATTCTCGGTTGAACCCTTCAGCGTTGGCGCGCATCGGCGCGGAGCTCCCAACTCAACTCGACGCACAGCCCTGAGACGCCATCCGTTCGATTGCGTAGGCGTAGCTGTATACCCTGCGCCTCTGCAATCTGTCGTGCAATGGCGAGCCCTAGGCCACTGCCCTCGCTATGGCCGCGGGCACTATCGCCGCGGCTGAAGGGCTCGAGTAGGGTCTCTAACAGCTCTTCCGGAATCCCCGGGCCATAATCGCAAAAACTCAATACGCCGCGACCGTCGCGCTTTTGCAGGCGAACATCGACCGTATCGCCAGCGTAGCGACGCACATTATCGAGTATATTGTCGAATAAGCGTCGTAAGGCCTCGTAGTCGCCCCGAAATGGATAGCGTCGGGGTAATTGCGCCTGCCATTTTCCCCCGGCGCGCGTAAAAGCTTCGCCGGTCACCTGCAATAAAGCAACCAGATCGAGATCAGCGATACGTGCTGAACTGCCGCGGCCAATGGCCAAGGATTGCCCGAGAAGATCGTTCATCCGCCGCGCATCTTCCAGCAGGCCAGCGCGCAATTCTTCTGGCGTATTCTCGGGCAATAGCTCCAACGCCATCTGTATGCGTGCGAGCGGGGAGCGAAGATCGTGGGATATTCCAACGAGAAGCAAGGACTGTTGGTCGATCATTGCCTGTAGCCGCGTGCGCATACGCTCGAAGGCCGCCAAAAGATCGTGAAATTCTCGTGCACCGTTTGCTGGTAACACCGGCAAAGGGGCATTCCATTTGCGCCGCAGCGCATCGGTGAGCACAGCCAACGGACGCAATACCCGGCGCACCAGAATGATCGTCAAGACCAATAACGCGAGGGTAGAGACGCCAAGGATAAAAATCAGACCCAAGGGCAAGGTCGCGGTCAAGCGCCGGCGCGCAAAATGCATCCAGATCGATTGCCCATGGGCGGGAATCACCACCCACAGGGTTTCTTTAGGGTCATGAGCAGTGAATACCGCTACCGGATGACCAAGGCGACGCCGTAACTCCGCGGCAAGAATCTTGCCATACAGGTGACTACGATTGCCCGTCACATCAAAATTGGTCGGTGGTGCTCCAATCTCGATGTGGTTGTCGCGGGAGAGGCGTTGCAAGAACTGTGGGCGCTCCGCCGCGGGCATTTGGGCGTAGGTTTGTGCGCTCATAATGAGTAGTCCAGCGAGATCCTCTGCCGAGCGCAGTGCCAAAGGATAGAGTACGGTAAGGATGATCGAAAGCAGGGAAAAAATCTGCAGCGCGATGATACCCATGGCCAAGGTGCCGGCGGTTTGCCGAAAAAGACTAGGGCGTCGCATGGTTGTCGTTCCTATACCCAAATCCAAAATAGTTGCCAAAGGATCACTGGCAAGGCGATGGCGCCTACATAGCGACCGACGATCCGCCCATTCTCGTTTACCAGTAAGGTGGTGGGCGTGAGTACAATCCCTCCGGCCACAGCCGTTGACTGGTCGCTAGCCAAGTAAACGGGATAATTGATGCCCAACTGCCGCACACGTGCCTGCACTGCCGCAGAGCTACTTCCCGGCACCGCCAACCCAACAATGCCAAAATGTTTGCCGCCAAACCAGTGCTGGAGACGCACGAAGAGCGGCGTTTCGGCAATACAGGGAGGGCAATCCGGTGCCCAATAGTTGAGCAAAAGGATTTCATGTGGTTGCGGTCGGATCTCCTCACGCTGACCAGTAAGACTTGTGACCAGTAGAACCGGCGGTAGTTGTGTTTGCAAACGCTCGGAACCCTGGCTACCCCGCCATTGGGTAAACGCATATATCGCGATGACTAGCAAAAACCAGAGCAAGAGTTCTAGCCAAAATCGCCGTCTCTGCAGAAAGGTGAGCACTTTTTCCTCCGATTTCCAATCCAAGAACATGGCATGCGCAGTGTCGAGAAACAAGATCCAGCAGCCGGATAACTAATAATAATACTTGGTTATAGTATTTTACGCTTTGTGGATATGACCCACATGTTTGGTTCATATCCACCGAATCTTGCTTGTCAAAGCACGTTTTTCAACGAGTTATGGCCTTTTTCCAGCTGGTACAGTGATTGCTTATATAACAATGTACATTGATGTTGACTGTACACATGCACAATGGAAAAAAGGAGTGAGTCATGGTTTTAGAAAATACTCTTCCCGTGCTCCTCAGCCGTATGGACTTCGCTTGGATTACTTCCATGCACATCCTTTGGACGCCGATGACCATTGGGATGTCTTGGTTACTATTTATCCTGGAGGTCGCTTGGCTGCGCACGGGCAACGAGCGCTGGTACAAACTCAATCGCTTCTTCGAGAAGATCTTCATCATCAACTTTGGCGCTGGTGTAGCCACTGGCGTGACCATGGAGATGGCCTTTGGCATCCTCTACGGCCCCTTCTCGCAAGCCGTCGGTCCCTTCTTTGGCAACATTCTGGGCTTTGAGACCATTACCG
>NZ_JAVRKK010000075.1:0-11033 GCF_031962545.1 Candidatus Igneacidithiobacillus taiwanensis | reverse complement strand
CTACCCGGTAAAACCCCCGGATCCGGTACCCGACATGTTGAACCTGCATGGCACTCCTCCCTCGCCAAAGAAGTGCCAAAGGTTTGTGAACTTATGCAGAGCGTCGCGCGTTGCCCGCCGTCATCCGCACCCGGATCGCCATTCATTACCCCAGCACAGGAGAATCACGCCATGGCAGCAGAACTCGATCACCTTTTTTCTTACGGCCCACTGGATGTAGTCGCCACCAACGATGACAAGGCCCGAGGCCTGCACGTCATCCACGAGGACGCGCAGATGAGCGCTTTTATCCCTTTGGATGATCCGTTGCACAGGGAGGTGCTGACGCTTGTCGAGAAAAACCCGCATAGCCGAGGGTTTGTCGCAAACCAGATCCAGGCCCGTCTGGAGCAGGAGGGGCGCTGGGCAGGCCCGGCGCTGGATGATGAGGGAATCAGCTTTGGTCCCTCGCAGGAGGTTGCACAGGAACTGGCAGCAAATGAGCCGGAAAAGGATCGGGAGCGTTTGGAAAACGCGGTAGAGCGCGGCAAATCGCAGGAACAGACGCCGCTTGCCGTTGGCCCGGTGATGCCCATGAAAGCGGGGGTGAGCGTGGTAAAGGACCCCGAGCACCCGGAGATTCCTCCCAAGGGGGGCGCCGAGCCATCGACGGAAGAGGATCTGACAAAAGACTGGCCGGGGAACCCGGTAAAAGACGCACAGGCCTCCGAGCGGAAGGTTGCCGATCCTGAGCCTGCCCCTCGGTTTCCGAAGAAGTCGCCCCCGGAAATTCTGCTTTCCGACGCCAAGCGGGGCAAAGCATTGGTCCTGGACCATGGCGACAAGGTGAGTGTCACGAACCGGGCCATGCTGGGCATTGGCCGCGAGGCGGAGGATCGCCGGAACAAATCGGTCGAAGTGGCGCTCAAGGCGGCCAGGGAGCGTTTTGGCGAGCCGGTCCGGTTTTCCGGGAGCCGGGCATTTGAGGAAAAGACCATCGAAATGGCGGTGCGTCTCGGTATCGCGTTGGAGCCTGCCACCGAGCACGGAAAGCGGGCGTATGAGCAGGCGCTGGAAGCCAAAAATGCCCTGGGGCCATCGCAGAACCGCGCCCCAGTCAAACAGAAGGTGGTGGAAAAGGGGATCGGGTTATGAGCGAGATCGACGATCTGCTGAAAGCCGGAGAAGCGCTGGTGACCACACCATCTCCACGGCCTGCGACGCGCGCTCGGGCTGCCCCCAAAGCGCCCCCCGCCAGCGCCGGGGAGCAAGCCCCAGGAGACGGGAACCCCCAGACAGGCGATGCGGTCGCTACGGAGTCGCTCGTCGAATCCCTGGGGCCCTTGGTGGAGAGTGTGGTTTCCCGGCATGTTGAGCAGCTATCGCGTGAACTGAAGGCCGTGCGGGACGATGTGCAATCCCTGCTGGATCTGGGCGGGGTGGATGAGGAGGATATGGGGGCTGTCGTACCGCAACTCGGCATCGCGCCGAAGGTTCAGGCGGCAAGAGCGGCAGAGCAGGAAGGGGCTCAAAAGCCACCGGATTCTGAGCATCGGGATGGTATAGAGCCAGGAAAGCCGGAGACGCCCACGAAGGAACCGGAGGCAACGCCCGTTGCTCCCCCGCCCCCGGTAACGGTGGTAAATGAGCCTGCGGTGCTCGAAGCCGTTACCCGCCACGCCTTGACCCATTTTTCGTCGATGGTGGCGCTCCTGGGCGGTATGGCGGTGTTGTTTGCCTACGCCATGGGCATGGGCTATGGCTATATCCTCGGCTCTGGCCGTTATCCCTGGTGGAGCCATTCCTTTGCGTCGGCATTTCTGGGCGCTCCGACCGGAGTGGTCCTGCTACCGCTCGCGGGCTGGGCGCTTCATGTGGCAAGCAACGAGTACGATGAGTTTGGGCGGATGCGCCCGACGCTCCGCTATGCCGGTCTCGCCCTGGTCGCGCTGGGTATCGCTTTGCCCGTCGTGAGCATCGTCCTGGGTAGGGTATGACGCAGCGATCGCAGCCTATCCAGAACCGGAAGGGGCGGTTTCTCACTTCGGTCGAGACGATTGACGACCAGTTGGAAGAGGAACGGTCCCGAGGTCGTCCGCAGGCCTCCCGGGTACACAACAAGATTCAGCGGGCCAGAGCCCAGGCGGGGAGGGGGTCAAGACTCGGCATCCGAGCCCTGTTGCCGCATCTCGGCACGACCTCGCCGGTACGCCCCTATCCGCAAGGCCCTGCGGACAAGCGTCTGGCGCGCCGGTGCATGGCGAAGGTGAGCTATGTCAAAAACCGTAAGCCCGGGCAGTGGGGAGCCCACGGCAAATATCTGGAGCGCGAGGGCGCACAACGTGAGGGAGAAAAGGGGCACGGATTCACGGCGGATGCGGAGGAGGTTTCCATTCCGCGCACGCTGAACACCTGGCAGGTGGAGGACGATCACGCCCTGTTCAAGGTGATTCTGGCCCCAGAGGACCCGTTGGGGCCGGAGGGCTTGCGGTATTTCACCCGGAAGTTCAACGAAAAGATGCAATGGGTGCTGGACAAGGACTATGAGTGGATTGCTGCCGACCACTACAATACCAGTCACCCGCATGTGCATCTGTTGATCCGGGGGAAAGACAATCTGCAACTGGCCCCGGACCTCATTCGGCGGGGGATACGGGAAGCGGCATCGGAGGTGCTTACGGAGCAGCTTGGCTACCGTTCGGAGCAGGATTTGATCCGCTCCAAAGAGCAGGAGTTGGACGCGAGACGCTTTACCCGGCTGGACCGCGCCATTCAGGGCAAGGCCCAGGGGCACGAAAGCGGCTATTGGCTGGTGGATGAATACCCGGACGATTTGACAGAGAAGGGAAGCCGGGAGAGACGGCTGCGCGTTGCCCGACTGGAGAATCTGGTGAAGATCGGCGTGGCTGACAAGATTGGCCCGAACACCTGGCGGCTGGAGCCTGGTTGGGACCGGGCGCTCAAGGAACTGCAAATCCTGCAAACGCGCACCAAGATGGTGGCGCAGGCCCGCGCCTTGATGACGGAGCCGCGCTGTGTGCCCCAGGTGACGCGCCTTGCACCTGGCGACCGGCTGGTGGGCCGGGTGTTGGGGACCGGCCTCGATGACGAAAATGGGCGCGCTTATGTGCTGCTGGAGGGCGTGGATAACCGGGCGCATATCGTGTACCAGACGGCATCCATCGAAAGGGCCCGTGAGAAACAGGATCTACAGCTACGGCATCTGGTTGCTCTTACTGGGCTGGACCGGGGTGTGGCCGTCAAGGACTACGACTTGGTGATCCCCGACCAGGGCTTTCGGTCGGTGAAGATTCCCGATGCCGCCCTGGATGACGAGATGGCGCACGAAAAGCGGCACGGCATCCGGGATACGCTCGATCCCAGGACGGGCTTTGCGGCGGTATGGCATCAGGAGTTGCAGGCGCGGCGCGAGCGGGAGCGGCGGAAGAAGGAACAGGAGCGCAAAGCCGAGCGGGCAAGGAAGGCAGAAAAGCAGAGCCGCACACGGAAACCCGGATCGGAGATCGAGTGACGGCGCTGGAAACGCTCTGTTGGCGGGCAATCACTTGTCGTGTTGCGCAACATCCGATTCCAGCAGCATCCGAATGTATCGCGTGTAGGGGATGTTCTTGGCTGCCGCTCTGGCCTTTACCGCTGCCAG
This sequence comes from Candidatus Igneacidithiobacillus taiwanensis, assembly GCF_031962545.1. Lineage (NCBI taxonomy): Bacteria > Pseudomonadati > Pseudomonadota > Acidithiobacillia > Acidithiobacillales > Acidithiobacillaceae > Igneacidithiobacillus > Candidatus Igneacidithiobacillus taiwanensis. The sequence goes on along the minus strand of NZ_JAVRKK010000075.1, from coordinate 7,393 downwards.
CAGGGGAGCCGGTAGCCGCATGTTGAGCGCGGTATCTTTGGGGGCTATCTCGAATCGCATGGGCTGGAACTGCCGAAAGTCCAGATCCGACAGGTCCTGTTCCAGAAACTGTTCTGCCTGTTCATCGGTTGTCATCGTGGGTACTTTCTTCATAGCGCAATCTCTCCTGTTCGTGCATGTATCTGGCGCTGATGGGGCGGACTTTCCGGGCGCGGATGGTGAACGCCACAAACAGAGCACGCCCGCCTACTGTCCCAACAGCGATGTGGCGTATCTCTGCCGGTGAGGAATGCCGCAGGTCTGGCGCTACCCGCGCAGCACCGCCGAGAAACAAACTTTCGATTTCCTCCCGAGAAACACCGTGCTTGCCACATTTTGGCCAGTTGCCGCTGTCCCAATCAAATCCGTCGATCTGCATGTATAAAGTGTAGGCATTTGTCTACACAAAAACAAGTGCGCGTATCCCTCTCGCTCTCGGTCTATACCCTGTCGTCCGATGCAGACCGAGGGAACCCATGCCATCCGTTACGGTGACGATCAAGCTACAGAACGAGTATGCCAAGCGGCTGCGGCTGGAGGCTGCGGCGAGGCAGATGAAATTGACCGATCTTGTCACGGATTACGCCATGCGGGGGATGGATGCGGCAGCGAACGATCAATTTGGTCTGGCCGCGTTGGAGCGGCGGGTAGTCGCCACCCTGCATGGCATGAACAAAAATGTGGACGCGGTGCTGGCCGAGGTGGATATGGTCGGGGCCATGCTGGACGTGTTCGTCAAGCTGATGCTGGTTCATCTGCCGGAGCCGGGGACGGAAAGAGAGGCTACCCAGGCCTCGGCGTTGTCCCGGTATGAGCGCTACATCCAGCAGACAGGTGCAGCTTTTGACGGCAATCGCCCAATGGCCCTGCGGAAAATCGCCAAGCTGATTCAGCGCCAGATCGACCCGATTCAAGGGGACGGAGGAGATAGCGAAGGGGAAAATCCATGACCATCGAGCACGATTTGAAAGAACAGGAAGCCCTTTCCCGGCGCATCAAACAGATGCAGCGGTATTTGGGCAAGCCCATTGTCGCGCTGTTCGACGATCCGAAAGTGGTGGAGATCATGGCGAACCCGGACGGCAAGGTGTACGTCGAGCGCCTGGGGGAGGGTATGACGGAATTTGCGCGGATCGACCCCTACTCGGTGCAGGCGGTGCTTGGGCTCATGGCCGATTTTCTCCACACCACGGTAAGCCGGGACAAGCCTGTCGTGGAGGGGGCGATGCCCATGGAGTTTCTGCGCAGCCGCTTCGCCGGTGCCATCCCTCCCCTTGTGGAGGGTGCATCGTTCTCCATTCGTCTGCCTGCCCGGTCGGTGTTCACGCTGAACCAGTATGTCGATCGAGGGATTGTCACGGAAGCACAGAGGGACTTTCTGGAGCGATCTCTGAAAGAGCGCAAGAACATTCTGGTCAGCGGCGGTACGGGGAGCGGCAAAACCACCCTGTCCAATGCCCTGATTGACGTAATTTCCCAATCCTCTGGTGCCGATCAGCGGATCGTCATTATCGAGGATACCCGCGAGTTGCAATGCTCCGCACCCAACGTCGTGCAATTCCTGACGGACGATGATGCGGGCATCGACATGACCCGGTTGCTCAAGCTGACCCTGCGTTACCGGCCCGACCGGATACTGGTCGGCGAAGTACGGGACAAGGCGGCTCTCGCCTTGCTCAAGGCCTGGAACACCGGCCACCCGGGCGGGATTGCAACGCTCCACGCAAATCATCCCGAAGCGGCCCTGTTGCGGCTTGATCAACTCTGCCAGGAGGCTGGCGTCCTCCCGCAGAAAGACCTGATTCGCGAAGCCGTGGATGTGGTCATCCAGATTGCCCGAGACCCCGAGCATCCGGCTGGGCGGCGGATTACGGCGATTCATGATGTGAAGGAGGGCAAGAGCCATGCGTAAAGAGTTTTTGCCGATGAACGTGGTTCCGTGGTGGGGACCTTTGAATGCGGTATCGACACCCTTCAGCTTTCCCGAGTTCAGGGTATACCCCAACCCTGCCGGTCTATACCTGCCTGTCGGATCATTGCAATGGAGAGCGACATGAAGAAGTGGAAACTGAAGGAAGGAATGAAGAAGGCTCTGGGCGGGCTCGCGCTTGCGCTTTCTCCGGCTGTGGCCTTTGCCTCCACCAGCGGCGGCGTGTTCAGTCCGATTGCCGGGCCGTTGAATACCGTGCTGACGGGGATGCAGGATTTCGGCGGCCTCGTGGCCGCAGGCGGTGTGGTGGCAACGGGTCTCGCCTGGTGGCACGGCGGCGAACACAAGAAGGCCATGATGATCGGTCTGGGTGCTACCGTCGGTGGTATCGCCATGGCGAACGCCAAAGCGTTGGCCACCAGCATCACGGGCGGCGCGACCATGGGCCACGTTGGCACGCTGTCCCTGGTGGCCGGTCATGCGGTCCATCTGATTGGGCTGTGAGATGCCGGAACAGACCCGCAGGGTAACCTTGCACCAGTCCCTTGTTCGCCCCCTGTTGATCGCAGGGGGTGAGCGCGATGCGGTTTTTGCCTTGTGGTTCCTGTGCATTGCCGCCCCCATTCTTTTTTCTCTCTGGCTGATTCCCGTCAGCCTCCTGGTGGGAGGCGTGGGGCAGTCTTTCTTACGCTCGCTGGCGAAGAAAGACCCGCAATCGCTGGGCGTCATACGCAGGCACTGGGGACAGCAGACGTTTTATCCAGCGGCAGCAACCGCGTATGCGCCGGTGAAGTACAAGGCTCCCAAAGAACAGACCCAATCCGTGGCTTCTGGAGGGGTGCTGTCCTTGCTGGCGAAGGTGCTGGGCAAGAAAGGCTGACATTTTTTTCGATAACAGGGTATAGCGGAGACCAAACATGCTCAATCTGCGGCAATACCGCGACAAGGCCATTGGCCTTCCCGATTTGCTGAACATCGCCTTTCTGGTGGATGAATGGGAAACGGGTGCGGGTTCCATGGCGATCGCCTTGCAAAAGGACGGGAGCTTTCTGGCAGGCTTTCGCTACGACGGCCCGGATCTGGAGAGCATGGGGGTTGTCGATCTGGAGAGTCTTTCGGCGCTCTGGAACAACGTCCTGTCGCGCATGGGCACAGACTGGGGCGTGCATGTCACGGCCATTCGTGAGCCTGCGGGCGCGTACATCGACATCGCCGAGTGTGCTTTCCGGGACCCGGTATCCCGCCTGATCGACATGGAGCGGGCAGCGCAGTACGGGCAGGAGAGCCATCATTTCGTCTCCCGCTACTACTGCACGATAACCTGGCGGACTCCCGTTGACGCGGAGGTTGCTGTCACGAACGCTCTGGTCCAGAAGGGGGTGGGGAAAGGAGCGCATAGCGCGGAAGAGGATGCGTTCCGCGACCTATTGGCGCGGTACAGGCAAATGCTGGAAGTGGTCCTGGGACTTTTTCGCACCTTCTACCGGGTGCGCGCCCTCGATGCCGATGGGCTGCTGACGCATATCCACGAATGTCTGACGGGAGCGCGGGAAAAGATCCATGCCCCGAAGATACCCGCCTATCTGGACGCGGTGCTGGGTCACCACGATTTTGTCGGTGGGCTGGAACCGTCGATAGACGATGAGGAAATCCGGGTCATCACGGTTCTGGGGTTCCCCAACACCACCTATCCGGAAATGCTGGAACACCTGCACAGCCTGCCGTTTCCGCTGCGGTATACGGTCCGCTTCCTGCCGCTGGATCAGGCGGATGCTGTGGCGGACATGGCAAAACTTCGGGATAAGTGGTTTGGTTCCCGGGAGAATCTGAAGAGCCTGGCCGCGCAAAAGTTCGCGGGGCAGGGAGAATCGGTGCTGTCTGCCGACGACAACGTGACCAACCTGGCCTTTGACGCCAAGCAGGCGATCACGGAAGCCAATGAGGGGGCCGTAACCTACGGCAATTTCAGCCTGACCGTGGTGCTGCGCTCTCGGGACGAAAAAGTCCTTGCAGAACGGATCAAGGCGGTGCGCACCTTCCTGAACAATAACGGGTACATTGCCCACCTGGAAACGACCAATGCGGTGGAGGCCTTTCTGGGGAGCACCCCGGGCCATTTGTATGAGAACATTCGCCGTCCCCTGATGCACTCTCTGAATGTGGCCGATTTTGTGCCCAAAACCGAGATTTGGGCTGGCGAAGCGCGGTGCCCGAGCCCCCTCATGAAGATGGCGAATGGAGAAAAAGCTCCGCCTCTGCTCTACGCCGCCACCACGGGCGCTACCCCCTTCCGGTTGAATCTCCACGTCGGGGATCTGGGGCACACGCTGATTGGCGGCCCCACCGGTGCAGGCAAGTCCACCTTTCTCGCCCTGCTGGCGGCGCAATGGCAGCGCTACCAGAACGCACGGGTGATCTCCTTTGATAAGGGCATGTCGGTCTATGCGCTTACCGAAGCCATGGGCGGCCAGCATTATGACCTAGGCGGTCCGTTGTGCGACCTGTCCTTTGCGCCCTTGCAGCATGTCGAGGAACCCGCCGAGGCCGCTTTTGCGGCAGACTGGATCGAGGCGCTGTGCGTATTGCAGGGCATGACCGTTACGGCCACCGAGCGTGCGGCCATCCGCGACGCCATTCATGATCTGGCCCGTGGAGAGGGGCGATCCCTGACCAATTTCGTGCAGGCCGTGCAGTTGTCGGAGATCAAGGAGGCCCTGTCGTTCTATACGATTCAGGGGCAGACCGGTGCCCTGCTCGATGCGGAGACGGACGGGCTGTCCTTCACGGACGTGCCCATGACGACGTTCGAGTTGGGGCACCTGATGAATGGCAGTCCCGCCATGAAGAAGGTGACGGTCCCCGTGCTCCTCTACATCTTCCATCGGATCGAACAGATGCTCGACGGCAAGCCGACCCTGATCCTGCTCGATGAGGCCTGGACCTTCCTCGACGACGAGCTATTCCTTGCCAAGATCCGGCAATGGCTCAAGGAACTGCGGAAGAAAAACGCGGCGGTGGTTTTTGCCACCCAGTCCCTGGCCGATCTCAAGGGGAATCCGCTGTTGCCGGTGATCAAGGAGTCGTGCCCCACCAAGATTTACCTGCCGAACCGTATGGCGGTCAGCCAGGACTTGCGGCCCCTGTATGTGGACATGGGCCTGAACGACCGGCAGATCGAGCTACTGGCGCAGTCCACGCCCAAGCAGGATTACTACCTGTCCACCCCCGAGGGAAGTCGCAGGATTCAGCTTGCCATGGGGCCGGTAACGCTCGCCTTTTGCGGTGTTTCCGACCCCCGTGAGGTGAAGCGGGTAGCGGAACTCAAGGCCCAGCATGGCAAGCGTTGGCCGATGGCCTGGCTTCAGGAAAAGTTGCCAGGCCATCGGCAGGAGTGGGTGGGCGTCCTGGCGAATATGTACTGACGGCCATCTCTGGCCGTCGCGGTCTATACCCGCCTGAGGCTTTCGGGGAGGAAACACATGGATATAAGGATTGTGGTTGCGGCGCTGGCACTGGCATGTGCTCCCGCCGCTTTCGCTGGGGAAACCGCCGCGCAGGCCATGGGGCGGATGCGGACGGATGAGGCGGTCATGCAGAACATCGCCAACACCTGGCCGCAAATCCAGCAGCAGGCGGTGAACTACGGCCAGTTTGCGGGATATGGTGACCGCCTTTGGTCTGGAGAAGGCCCCACGGTGATCAACCGGATGGGTGGCACAGAACTTTGCCATAACACCCATTGGGATAGCGCCACGGGCAATCTGGTGACAGGTGGGCTCAACATCGCGGGAGATGCAGAGGCCGAGGCCTATGCCCTGGAGTTTGTGAGCGAAGATTTTCTGGCCCAGCTTGGGGACTACCTCAACGCCCAGGCGCAGGCCGGAGAGCAGCCGCAAAATCTTCAGCAGGTGGAGCAGCAGGCCAACGCCATGGAAACGGCATCCAATGATCTCAATGGCTTGTTGAATACGGTGGGCAATCAAATCTCTGCGGCATTGGGCACGGGTTCGGCGCTCGAACCCTTGCCCATCCAGAACTGGCAGGCAGGGATCGGCAACATCCCGAATCTATCGGCAGTGCAGTACATCCCCGGGCCCGCGAATGGCGCGCCGATTGGCTGGGTGATCCCGCCTATCCGAGGGTTCGCCCGTCTGGAGGACATTTGCCCCACGGGAACGGCCACGATCCCCATGTTGCCGTTTCAGGCCCCGGTCCTGAATGCGGTGCAGGTGACGATTCAGGAGAACCCGGAGCTTGCCCAGAACATCCAGGGATTGGAGACCCCCAGCACCTACGCGATCCCCAACGGGTATCTCCATACCGATAGATTGCTGCCGGTTCCGAATTACGCCATTCGCATGAGCGTTGTGGGTGTTCTAGGGCATGATCTGCCCGCCGTCGCCCATTACATGGCCCCGATAGATTCCGGACTTGCCAGGTATAACCAGGATGTGCAGGCGATTTTGGGAGAATTGCAATGAAAAACATGCGACGGAAAGGCAAATTCGCTCTGGTATTGGCGTTGTCGCTGTCCAGCCCCATGGCCTTTGCAGGCGGTGCGGTGACGGGCGGGGCCACTCTCCCGGAACAGATCGTTCAGGAGGGCACGGAAGTACAGCAACTGGCGAAGCAGGCCGAAGAAGTGAGTACCCAGATTGAGCAGTACGCAAACATGGTTCAGCGGTACGAGAACATGGTACAGAACACGCTGACCATGCCCATGTCCATGTTTGACCAGGTTTGGAACCCGCTGGTAGGCAGCATCACCAAGCTGGAGGGCATTTACAACCAGGCGCAGGCGCTGGGCTACGCGGGCCAGAACATTGGTGCCCAGCTTGCGCAGGAATATCAGGGCGCGGGCGCGTCCATCCAGAACCTGTCGCAGAACTACGCGAACTGGAACAACTCCACGAACACGGTCATGCAGGATACCCTAGAGTCGTTCGGGCTTTCCGCCCAGGACTTCGCCACAGAGGATCAGTCCATGCAGACGATCCAGCAGGAGGCGGCGACGGCCCAGGGCCGGGCGCAGGTGGCCGGTGCGGCGGTAGCCGCTGCCAATGTCACCACCAAGGCGATTCAGCAACTGGCGGAGATCACCGAGAACGGCGAGCGTGCGCAGATTGCGTATGAGAAGCAGAAAAAGGCACAGGCAAATGCCACAGGCGCATTGGTCGCCAATGGCCTGTTTGCCTCTGGCACGAACAGCCCGAATCTTCTGCCATAACAGCGAGGGAAAACGATGAAGCCGAAAACGGTGTTGTTGGGATTTGCGGTATTGGCCCTGGCTGGCTGCGGCAGTAATCAGCCTGCCTACACGGCGCATGGCGGTTTCAAGTTTGAAGTGCAACACCCGCATATAACTCTCTGACTTGCTGCGCCATAACTTCGGCAGGTGTCCGAAATCCCAGACATTTCCTGGGG
>NZ_JAVRKK010000074.1:0-11042 GCF_031962545.1 Candidatus Igneacidithiobacillus taiwanensis | reverse complement strand
CCCCAGGAAATGTCTGGGATTTCGGACACCCGCCGAAGTTATGGCGCAGCAAGTCAGAGAGTTATATGCGGGTGTTGCACTTCAAACTTAAAACCGCCCTGTAAAGCGGCTATACAATCCGCGCATCGCCCTGTTCACAGCAGCCATAACCGCAACCTTACTGCACAGCAGCATCATCTTTCGTAGCGCCACTCCAGATCCACTCCTGATTTTGACAGTTTCTGCAGCGCTACTGTTTTTTCTGATCGCGTATACCGAAAACGCCGACAAACGATTTCTCATCGCTTTTTATGTCGCCCTGGCCCTTGCTACCCTAGATAAGGGTCCGATAGGCTTCCTTTTGCCTGGTCTGATTATCGTCCTTTTTCTTCTTGGCCAGAAAAATCTACCATTTCTCTGGAAGGCAGGAAAGCTGCGCATAGGTATCCCGCTCTTTCTACTTATTGTGCTGCCTTGGTACGTTGCCGTTGGACTCGAAACGCAGTGGTCCTGGGATAAGGTATTCCTCATCCAGCAGAACATCGGACGCTTCGACTCGAGCATGCAAGGACATCAAGGGCCCTGGTTTTATTATCTCATCAGTATCCTACTTGGCATGTTGCCATGGTCTTTATTTTTTCCACAGACCTTTTCTTTACTGCGAAAACTCTGGCCCCTTGCAAATCACGAAAGTCGCAGAAAGCTCAGCTTTCTACTCATCTGGGCCGTTATCTGGACCGCCTTCTTTTCGCTCTCGGCAACCAAACTGCCAAGCTACGTTTGGGAATCATACCCACCTTTGGCGATTTTTCTTGCTTGGTATTTTGACCAGCGCCTGCTCATGCACAACACTAAGCCCTCTCGTCTCGACTGGCTTTCCCCTGTCATTCTATTGGGGATTGGTGTGGCGCTCAGTGTTTTTGGTGGCTGGATTTTACCCAAGCAAGAGCCACAGCTACCCAATCTCCTGCTCATCGGTTTACCCTACAGCGGCGCGGCAATTGTTGCCCTGGTCTTTCTTTGGCGGCAGAATTTTCGTGCAGCGCTGCTCAGCTTCGCTACCGGGGCGCTTATTCTCAGCGCCATGCTGGTCTTTCTCTACACACCAGAATTCAACCACCTAAAGCCATCTCGAGAGATGGGAGAAGAAATTGCGAAAATACAGCAAGGCGCACCATACCACCTCGCCTCTTGGCAATGGTTTCAGCCGGATTTTCTGTTCTACGCCGGACGCGGCGCCATGCCCATCCATCACCTCACCACTTTGGACGAAATCGCTCCAATGGCGCAGCAGCAACCACTGTATTTGGTATGCCCAGAAATCGACCTCAAGAATGTTCAGGCTGCCGTACCACCCCCCTATCACGTCGCGCTGATCCTTGTGCGCTTTGAGCTGTACAGCCGTGAGAAAATCGCCCTGTTGCAGATTCGTAGGAGCACCCCGATAGGCCACGCCAACGGGTGAGCCTGCCTACCTTCGTCTGCTAATGGTTACCTAAGATTCTCCCGCCATACTCATTACCGTGGACGCATGGGGCGTCCCGTAACGACTTGGAGGGTAGCGTGAAAAAACACATCATCATCGGACTGTTGGTGGCAGGACTCGTTGCCAGTGGTAGCGCCCTGGCGTTCAAGGGCGAGCAGTACAGCAAGGAGGCCAAGGTAAGTTTGGCTGCGGCCAAGACCATTGCCGTACAGGCTTTTCCGGGCAAGATTACCGACGTGGAATTGGAGAAGGAAGCCGGTGGCAGCGGCCTGCGTTACTCTTTCGATATTCAGCGGGGTAAAGTAGTACACGAAGTAGGGGTGGATGCCATTACGGGCAAGGTCTTGGAAAATTCCGTCGATAACGGCAAGGATTGAGCAAGGCCGACCTGGGGCGAGGAATTGGGGAAGGTATGCGGCTCTTGTTGGTAGAAGATGACGAGATGCTGGGAGAGGCCCTGGTCCTCGCCCTGCGCGAGGGTGGCCATGCGGTAGATTGGGTGCGCAACACCCGCAATGCCCGTGCCGCCCTCGCCCCGAGCGAGCACGAAGTCTTGCTCCTCGATCTTGGCCTTCCTGATGGGGAAGGCCTGGATCTGTTGCGCGAGTTGCGCGGTCGTGGCAGTGCGCTGCCGGTGCTCATCTTGAGCGCCCGGGATGCCGTCGAGACCCGTATCGAGGGCCTCGATACGGGTGCCGACGACTTCCTCGTCAAACCCTTTTCGAGCCGAGAACTGCTGGCCCGCCTGCGCGTGCTGCAGCGACGGCAAGGCGGCAGCGGGCAGGCCCTGCTGTCCAACGGCATAATTCATCTCGACCCGAGCAGCCACGAAGCGTGGCGAGAAGGCGCCGAGACCCAGCGTCAACGCCTGGGGCGGCGCGAGTTCGCCCTGCTGGGCGCCCTCTTGCAGAAACCTGGGCGCATCCTCAGCCGCGAGGAGTTGGAAACGCGCATCTATGGCTGGGGTGAGGAGGTAGAAAGCAACAGCATCGATTTCCTCATTCACGGTCTGCGCAAAAAATTGGGCAGCGATGCCATCAAAAATCTGCGCGGCGCCGGTTGGCTGGTAGAGAAGGACGGATGACCACCGCCACCCCCTCGCTACAGGGGCGACTCTTCTGGACCCTGAGCTTTTGGCTCATCTTGGGTGGCATCATTGCCTCGGTGGTGGATTATGGGCTGGCCTACCAAGATGCCAAACAGCTGCAGGACGCGACCCTGGCCGAAATTGCCCAATGGGTCGACCCCGCGCATCTGCCACGGCATGATTTGCGCGTGCCCTGGTTTCAGCACAAGGGAAAGCATATCCGCCATGACGAGGAATTTGGCGCCGTGATCGTGGAGCGCATTGGTCCCGGTCAGGGCGACGGTACCCTGCCGATTCCGGCCGCCTGGAAACCCGGATTTCATCATCTGCAAGCCCAGGGGGAGCATTGGCGGGTATTCCTCGCTGCCTTGCCGGACGGCGGTGCCTTGGCCGTTGCCCAGCCCATCTCGGTACTGCAGGAAGCCGCCTGGGACGGCGCCCAGCAAAGTATCTGGCCGATACTGCTGCTTTTGCCCATCGTGCTCCTCGCCCTGCGCTGGCAGGTCTATTCGGTGTTTCGCCCGCTGCGCCGCTTGGCGCGGGAATTATCGGCATTGCATCCAGACAAGGCGCAGCTTCGCTTACCCAATACCCAAGTGCCGCGCGAATTGCTGCCCTTTTGGTTGGCTATTCAAGAGCTGCTGCAGCGGGTGGCCGACTTGGTGCAGGTAGAGCGTCGTTTCATTGCCGACGCCGCCCATGAGTTGCGGACGCCCTTGGCCGCCCTTTCCTTGCAGGTAGAAAACGCCGAACGCGCCGACAGTTGGGAGGCCTGTCGGCAGCGCCTGCATCGGGTCGACGCCGGCCTTGCGCGCAGCCGTCATCTTCTCGATCAACTGCTCACTCTGGAGCGCCAGCTTGCCGGTACGGAAAAGCGGGAGACCTTCGAACTCGGCGACCTGCTGCGCGAAGTGCTCGGCGAACGCCTGCCCGTAGCGGAACGCAAAGACATCGACCTCGAATTGCAGCTGCAGCCCGGTCCGTTGACGTTGCATGCCGAGGCCCTGGCCCTGCGCGTGCTGGTCGGCAACGTTCTCGACAACGCCCTGCGCTACGCACCCGCCGGCAGCAGCGTCGTGCTGCGGGCAGAGGTACAGCAAAACGTCCTGCAGCTGGAGATCGAGGACGAAGGGCCGGGAATCCCTCCTGCCCAGCGCGAGCTGATCTTCGCACCCTTCCACCGCGCCGCCGATGCCCAGGGCGAGGGCACCGGCCTTGGTCTCGCCATTGTTGCCGCGGCCGCCAAACGGCTGGGCGGCAGCATCGAATTACAGGACGGTCGATCCGGGCGGGGGCTGCTATTTCGCTATCGTCAACCCTTGGCAGCCCAAAGCCCCATGCGCGTCCCATGAAGCTCGCTCGGTTCTTTTGGTTGGGCAGCGCACTCGCGCTCCTGAGCGCCTGCGCCAGCTACCATCCCCTGCCCCTGTCTACCAAGCTCGCCACGCCCGACAGCCTCGCCGCGGCACTGGCCGCAGCCAACGCCGGGAACCAGCGCAGCACCGCCGACATCAACCTGCAGGCCCCGCTACCCGGCGCTGCCCTCGCGCAAATTGCGGTGCTGCTGAATCCCAACTTGCGGGCTACCCGTGCCAAATTGGGCATTGCCGATGCCCAGGTCTTTGCCGCCGGGCTCCTTCCGGATCCGCAGCTGTCTCTGAGCGCCGATCTGCCCAGCACCGCGGGCTACTACAATGCCTACGGCATGGGCTTGCAGTGGAGTCTGGCCAGCCTCTTTACCCGCTCTACCCGCCTAGGTATCGCCAAGGCGCAGGCAAAAGCCGTGCACTACGACATTGCTTGGCAAGAATGGCTGGTGGCCAACCAAGTCCGCATTCTGGCGCGGCGGCTCTATTTTCTTGAGCAACAGGAGGCGGTAGCGCGAAGCGCGACCGAGATCAGTGAGCGCCTGTATCGTGCTTCGCAAGAAAATCTCCGTCGCGGCGATGCCACCCTGCCCGAGCATGCCCTCCGCCAAGTCGCCTACGTCGACAGCCGCGACCGCGAACTCGCCCTCCAGCGCCAAGTTGCCAAGGTCCGCCAGGAACTCAACGCCCAACTCGGCCTGCCACCGGATCTCGTCCTCCGCTTGGCGCCACCGTCTGCCCTTCCTCAGTTGCCGTCGACCGCAGACTTGGTGCGCGCCGCCTGGCAACACCGCCTCGATCTCGCGGCGCTGCGTGCCGGGTACCAAGCCCAGGAGGGGCAGCTACGCCGTGCCATTCTCGGCCAATATCCGGGCTTCAGCATTGGCGTGAGCCACGCTGCCGATACCTCCAACGTGCAAACCTGGGGACCGAGCCTCAGCTTCGATCTACCCCTCTGGAACCGCAATCGCGGCGCTATTCGTGAAGCCGAGGCGAGCCGTGCCGAGCTGCATGCGGCCTACCGCGCCCGCCTTTTTCAGACCCGCGCCGATATTGCCAGCCTGGTGCAGGACCTCCATCGCCTTGCCCCAGAAATCGCGCTGTTGCAGGCGCAACTACCCCCCCTGGGCGCGGCCGAAGCGCAGCTGCGCCAAGCCGTGGCCGATCACAACGCCACACTCGTGGAATACGAGACCGTGCGCAGCCAAGTCCTCGACAAACGATTGCAGTTGCTGGCCCTGCAGGGGGCCGCAGCCGAAGATCAGGCCGCCCTCGAATTGGCGGTGGGCATTCCCTGGAACGATTGGAGCAAACACCCATGAACTGGCGATCCGCGTTGGCAACCATGCTCTTGTCGATGGCGCTCGGGCTCGCTCCGGTCTTGGCGGCGCCCTCAGCCTTGGTGCAGGTCAGCACTGCCCGCCCCATGCAGTTTACCCACACCCTGCGCGCGTATGGCACGGTGCGTTTTGCGAGCGAGGCCAGCGATCTGCTCAGTGCTCCCTGCGCCACCATCGTGCAGCAGGTTTTGGTGATGCCTGGCGAGCAGGTACAGCGCGGGCAGATTCTGCTGCGCGTGCGCCCGGCGCCCGCCGAACAATTGCAGTTGCAACAGGCACAAATCGACCTGCGTTTTGCCGAAGCCGAGGCGCAGCGCCTGCAATCCTTGCGGCAGCGGCAGCTGGCGACCAATGCCCAAGTGCAAGGGGCGGCGCAAAATCTTGCCAAGGCGCGCGCCCTCCTCGCCAATCTGCAGGGGCGGCAAGCGGCGCTGCAAGGCGGCATCATCCGCGCCCCGATCACCGGCGTGGTCAGCTCCGTACCCGTGCAAACCGGCGACAATCTGGCAGCCGGGCAACCCTTTCTGTTTCTCAACCCGGCATCGGCACGGGTCGTGGTGCTTGGCGTAGAACCAGAAGACCTCCCGCAGGTACACAGCAACGACAAGGTCTTGCTGCAGACCCTAGACCGCCATAGTCCGACCTGGTCCTCCCGAGTCGAGAAGATCCTCGCCCAGGTCGACCCGAACACGCGCTTGGCGGGGGTGATCGTGCCCATCCCCGCCGCGGCCCCAGTCTTGCCCGGCACCTTGCTCAGTGCCCGCATCGTCCTGGCTCAGCGCCAGGCCTTGGCCATTCCCGATTCCGCCGTACTCCACGAACACGGACGCGCCTACTGCTTTGTCGATGTGCAAGGCAAGGCACAGCAGCGTTGGCTGCGCACCGGTTGGCAGGAGGGAAAATGGATCGAGGTGCTGCAGGGCCTGCGTCCGGGCGAGGAGGTCGTCAGTCTCGGCAACTATGAGCTGCGCGCGGGCATGGCACTGCGCATCGAAGGAAAATCCTGATGGGAGACTGGCTGCTTCGCCATCGCCGCTTCCTGCTCTTTCTTCTCGTACTGCTGGTACTGGGAGGATTGGTCGCAGCGCAGCGGCTGCCCGTAGCCCTCTTCCCGGAGGTCTCTTTCCCGCGGGTGGAGGTCTCGGTGGATGCTGGCAACATGCCCATTGCGCAAACCCAGGTCGCCCTTACCCGTCCTCTGGAGCAGGCCCTACGCGGGGTGCCGGGAGTACGCCAAATCCGCTCGACGACGGCGCGCGGTGCCGCCGATATCTCCCTGCAGTTTGCCTGGGGCAGCGACATGCGCACCGCCTTGCTGCAGGTCGAGGCCGCCGTCAATCAGGAGCTCCCCAAGCTGCCGAGCGGTACCCGCTTTCGCGCCCGGCGTATGGATCCGACCGTCGACCCCATTTTGGGACTGGCGCTGACTTCGTCTACCCTCGATCCCGTTGCCCTGCGCCGCTATGCCTTCTACGACTTGCGGCCGCGCCTGCTCAGCATTCCCGGTGTTGCACAGGTCACGGTACAAGGCGGCGCGGAAGAGGAGTTTGCAGTGCGCGTCGACCCCTGGCGTCTGCAGCACTACGGCCTGCGCTTTAGCGATGTCGAGAACGCCTTGGCCGGCGCCAACAGCATCGAGGCCGTCGGCCGCAGCGAGCGGCACTACCGCCTCTATCAGATCCTGAGCAGCAGTCACTTGGCAACTGCGCAGGAAATCGGCCAGACCATCCTCAAAACCGGTCCCGACGGCATCGTCGACTTGGCCGACGTTGCCGAAATCCGCCAAAGTACCCGCCCGCAATGGACGACGGTGACTGCCAACGGCCACAACGCCGTCCTTCTCAATATCCTGCAGCAGCCCGGCGGCAATACCGTGGCCATCGACGCCGCCCTGCGCCGCTTGCTGCGGGAGAATGCAGCCAGCGTGCCGGCAGGGGTACGGATCAGCACTTGGTATGACCAAAGCCAACTCATCACCGCCGCCGCCGGGAGCGTACGCGATGCCATCCTCATTGGCGCCCTCCTCGCCGCCTTGGTGCTCTTTGCCTTTTTGCGCAATCTGCGCCTGACGCTGATCGTTGCCATCGCCCTGCCCAGCGTGCTGGTCGCCAGCGCCCTGATTCTTTTGGTGCTGCACCAGAGCTTCAATATCATGACCTTGGGCGGCATGGCCGCGGCGGTAGGGCTGGTGGTAGACGATGTAGTGGTGATGCTCGAGCACCTGATGCGGCGCATTGTCGAAGAGAAGGAAGAATGGTCGATCCTGCACCTTGCCGAGGAAATGACCGTGCCGCTGGCCGGTTCCTCGGCGGCGACTCTGGTCATTTTTCTCCCCCTCGCCTTTCTTTCTGGCGTGACCGGGGCGTTTTTCCAGGCCCTGGCGATTGCCATTGCCGCTGCGCTGCTCGTTTCCTACCTGGTGGCTTTTCTGGCAGTACCGGTGCTGGCGCAACTGCTGCTGCGCCAAAAAGACGCCATCGCGGCAGAAAGCCAAGGTTCGCTGCAGCGCTGGCTGAGCGAACGCTATCGCCGCGTTCTGAGCAAGGTGCTGGCGAGGCCGCGCTGGCTCTTGGCCGCCGTCGCCCTCCTCCTGGCTCTTGCCGCTTGGTCTTACAGCCAGGTCGGTAGCGGTTTCCTGCCTCCCATGGACGAGGGCGGCTTCGTTCTCGACTATCGCACGCCGCCCGGCACCTCTCTTGCCGAGACCGATCGTCTGCTCGATCAAGTGCAGGGAATACTCGCCCATACTCCCGAAGTCGCCGCCTATTCTCGCCGTACCGGCCTGCAGCTGGGCGGCGGCATCACCGAGGCCAATACCGGCGACTTCTTCATCCGCCTCAAACAGGATCGACAACGCAACATCTGGCAAGTGATGGATGCCCTGCGCCAGCAAATTCACGAGCAAGTGCCGGGACTGCGCGTCGAAACGGGGCAACTCATGGAAGACTTGATCGGCGATCTAACCGCCGTTCCGCAGCCCATCGAGATCAAGATTTTCGGTAGTCGACAGGCGGTTCTCGCGCAAGTGGCGCGACGGGTCACCGCCACAATCCAGGGCGTGCCCGGGGTGAGCGAGGCCTTCGACGGCATCACCATTGCCGGTGATGCCATCGACATCCGCATCGACCCGCTGCGCGCCCAGGCCATTGCCGGTATGACGCCGGGGCAAATCACCCAGCAGTTGCGCACCCTGCTCGAAGGACAAGTGGTGACCAGTATCCCCTGCGGCGAGGAGATGATCGGCGTTCGCGTGCAGGCATCGCCGGATCTTTCGCAACGCATCCGGCAATTGCGCCGCCTTCCCCTGATAGCCCCCGATGGCCACTATTTTTTCCTCAATCAGGTAGCAAGCATCAACATCGAGGCAGGACAAGCCGAGCGTCAGGCGGAAAATCTACAGCCCATGGTGGCCGTTACCGCCCGTATCGACAACGGTTATGCCATGGGCACCGTATTGCAGCAGATTCAGCAACGCCTGGCCAAGCAGCCCTTGCCACAAGGGGTGTACCTGCAATTCGGCGGCCTGTATCGGGAGCAGCAGCAAGCCATGCATGATCTCGCCTTGGTTTTGCTCGCTGCCATCCTGTTGGTGGCGGCGCTCTTGCTATTCCTGTATGAGGATTTTGCCATCGTCCTCAGCATCCTCAGCACCGCTTTGCTTGCTCTCGGGGCGGTCTTCATCGGGCTCTGGCTCACCGGTACCGAGCGCAATCTTACCGCCATGATCGGCATGACCATGATCGTTGGCATCGTCACCGAAACCGCTATCTTCTACTTTGCCGAATTGCGCGGCAACGAGCCCGAGGAGCTGCTGCGTGCCGGTATCGTCCGCCTGCGCCCGGTCTTGATGACGGCGATCATCGCCATCCTCGCCCTCCTACCCCTGGCCCTCGGTCTCGGCGCCGGTGCCGAAATGCAGGCGCCGCTGGCAATCGCCATCATTTCCGGCCTGTTGGCCGAGATTCCCTTGGTGCTCTTGGTCATGCCGGGCATCTATGTCACCCTGCAACGGGGTGCTCCCCTACGCAAGTTCCTGCACAGGAGTTCGTAAATGACAACATCCACGCAAAACCTCCATCAAGGTCACGGCTTTGCCGCCGTGCGCATCCTTTTCGGCTGCATTTGGCTGATCAATACCGCCCTGCAGCTCAATCCCGTCTATCGCGCCCACTTTTTATCCACCTTCAATGCCGATTGGGTGAGCGGCCAGCCCGCCTGGATCATCGCCTACGGTCACTGGATGGCCAACCTGGTCGGTGCTATCGGGCCACAGCTCGTTGCCTGGGTTACCATCGTCTTGGATGCCTTTCTCGCCGTAAGCCTGATCACCGGCCTCGGTCTGCCTTTTCTCGCCTACGTCGGCGTCTTCTACAATCTCTGGCTGTGGAGCACCGTGGGCGGCTTTGGCGGCCCTTATACCCAGGGCGCCACCGACCCCGGCACGGCAATCATCTACGCCCTGGTCTTTGCCTTTGTCATTGCCAGCCGCGCCTGGAACCACTGGAGCCTCGCTGGCGTCCCTTTCCGCCCGGTAGCGCCAGCCGCCATGCATACGGCGCGCATTCTCTTTGGTCTGCTCTGGGCCTTCGATGCCTTTTGGAAGTGGCAACCCTTCTTTCTCCATAACGCCCTCAGCTACTTGCAGCAGGCCCTACCCGGCGAACCCGCTTGGATTGCCGCTTACATCACCTTTTTCATTACCATGATCAGCGCGGTGGGACCGTTTGTTTTCGGGGTCTTTGCGGCGGTAATGGAGAGCATCATTGCCTTCTTTCTGCTCATTGGGGTCGGATTGCGCTGGATCATTCCCGTGGGCTTTGCCTACAGCTTTGGCGTCTGGACCACCGCCGAGGGCTGGGGCGCACCCTATCTGCCAGGCAGCACCGCCAACAAGGGCGACGTTCTCGGCACCACCAACATCTACATGATCGCTTTTCTCTTTCTGGCGGCGTGGGTGTATCTCGCCCCCAGTAAAAGCGCCTCCCCCAGTGCAAAATCGGCATCTTCGACAAAAGAATCCTCAGCGTAAGCGCTTGCCATGATTCAATCTTGACAAAAGCATGGCTATAATCCCGACCTTCTCTGCTGAGGGGGTCTGACTCTTGTCGATGACTGGATACTGCCGATGGATGCGCCCGTGAATCTTCGCCTGCTACTGCGCATCGCTTTGGTCGCGACTCTGCTGACTCTCGCTTCCTGTGCCCAACGCCTGCCGCCGCGTCCAGCCCCCGCGGTTCCCCCCGTAGCGGCGTTACAGTCTAGCCTCTGCCCCAAGCCGGAAACGACACCGGCGAGTGAGATGCCCAAACGGTATCTCGACCGTATGGCGATCATCGATGCGCGTAAGGACTTTTCTCAGGCACCAGAGCCGGGCTACGTGCTCGACGCCAATTCCGTGGTGCGCTTTCCGCGCATCGAGCCCATTGGCGTGATCATGATTGGCGATAGCATCATTACCGGCTGGTCTGGCTATTTTGCCAAGGTCTTCCCCAATGCCTTCATCGACGGACGGGTGGGGCGCCAGTTTTCCGCCATCCTACCCATTTGGAAGACCCTACAGCAATGCCACACCACCCGTGGCGTTCGCGATGTAGTCGTCGAACTCGGCACCAATGGCGAGGTTTCGCCCCAAGATATGCAGGAATTTTTACAGATGGCTGGTAATCGTCAGATTTTCTTGGTGGTTCCGGAAATGCCGCGCCCCTGGGAGCACGAGGTGCAGCAACTCTACCTACAAACTGCCGCAGAACATCCCAATGTGCATCTGGTGCGTTGGGATCTAC
>NZ_JAVRKK010000073.1:0-11088 GCF_031962545.1 Candidatus Igneacidithiobacillus taiwanensis | reverse complement strand
CTCGGCAGCCCCCGCCTCGACTGGGCCCAGCTCGAACGGCATCGCCGTGGCATACTGCAAACCCGGGGCGAAATGGCCCTGAAAACCGATCAGGGTATGAAGATCGAGGTCTTGGAGGGCTTCGCCCGCTTCCTCGACGAGCATACGGTGGAAATCAGCGGCAAGGATGCCCGCACCCTGCGCTTTGGCGCCTGCGTGATCGCCACCGGTGCCCCCGCCTTCGTGCCCCCCATCCCCGGTGCCAAGGAAGCCTTGGCGACGGGAGCGGCAGTCACCTCCGACACCGTCTGGGACCTCGAAACCCCGCCCAAGCGCCTTTGTATCATCGGTGCCGGCGCCATCGGCATGGAAATGGCGCAGATGTTCCACGATTTTGGCGCCGAGGTCCTCGTTCTCGAGGCCTTGCCGCGGCCCGTTGCGGAAATGGAAAAGGAAGTCGCCGAGCAATTGATGGCAGCGTTGCGCAAGAATAGTCCGCGCCTGACCGTGCTAACCGGGGTACAGACACAGGAGATCAGCGGCAGCAAAGGCGATTTGACGGTGCGCTACCGCGATGCCGAGGGGCAGGAACACCGCCATAACGCCGATCTTCTCCTCATTGCCACCGGCAAGCGCCCGGATACCAGCGCCCTGCAGCTCGAGCGAGCGGGAGTAAAACTCGGCGAGCGCGGCGCGATCAGCGTCGATAGCCGCTGCCAGACCAATGTTCCGCACATCTTTGCCGTCGGCGACGTGATTGGCGGCTATATGCTCGCCCACACGGCGGGCCAGCAGGGGCGGGTGGCGGCGGCCAATCTCCTCGGCGAGCGGGCGCAGTACGACGCGCGTAAGGATAGCGGCGTCACCTTTACGCGCCCGCAAGTGGCCTTTGTCGGCCTCTCCGGGGAGCAGGCCAAGGCGGCGGGGCTCGACGTGGCCGAGGTCAAGGTCCCCCTTTCCATCGACGCCAAGGCGATGATGACCGGGGAAACCGAGGGGCTGATCAAACTCGTCGCCGACAAAAAGACCCATCGCATCGTTGGCGTGCATTTCCTCGCCGACCATGCCGATACTCTGGTCGGCGAGGCGGTGCTCATGGTCAGCGCCGAGCTCAGCCTGGAGCAGGTGGCCAGCGCCATTCACCCCCATCCTACCCAAACGGAGCTTTTCGGGGAGATGGCGCGGCGCTTGCTGTCTCGCCTACGGCGTTCGGCCCGCAACAGCCAGTAAAGGCAGATGCAAGAAGAAACGCGACGTACGCGAAAGCTGGACTACAGCCAACACAGCGGTCTGCGTGGCATCGTGCTGCGCTTTTACGGAAAGATGCTGGACTTGATCATTGCCGTCCTCATCTTTCTCATGCTCGTCACCCTGCTCTATGCCGTCTGGGGCTTGCTCCACGATGTCTACGATGCTTTTTTCAATCTGCGTCAGGAACAGGTGATCTCTGGTCTGGTAGCGGATGTCTTGTCGGTTTTCGTGCTCATCGAGCTCTTTAGAACCTTTACCGATTATCTCGAATACCACCGCATCCGCCTGCGGGTGCTGGCAGAAGTAGCCATCGTCTTCATTCTGCGCGAGCTTTTTATTGGGCTCTATGCCCATCGCCTGGGGCCCTTGGATTTGCTGGCCACAGCAGCGCTACTCGCGGTGCTCATTGCCGCCCGTATTGCCGCCATTCAATTCGTGCCCCATCACGACCGCTAGCGCGCTTGACGCGCCGCGGCAAAGGCGAGCAAACTAATCAAGTATTGGCTGATGCAGTTGCGCCCGAGTGCGCGAGGAGAATGCAACGATGAGTACGGCGACGGAAACCATGACCAATCTCGACACCCTGCCTCCGGTGATGACCCTCACCGACAGCGCAGCGGAAAAAATCAAGTCGCTGATTGCCGAGGAAGGTAGCCCCGACCTCAAACTGCGGGTTTTTGTAACCGGCGGCGGCTGTTCCGGCTTTCAGTACGGCTTCACCTTTGACGAAAACGTCAACGAGGGCGATACCGAAGTCGAGCAGTTTGGCGTCCGTCTTCTGGTCGACCCGATGAGCTACCAGTACCTAGTCGGCGCCGAAATCGACTACAGCGAGGGTCTGGAAGGCGCCCAGTTCGTCATCAAAAACCCCAACGCGACCACCACCTGTGGTTGTGGTTCGTCCTTCTCTGCCTGACTTTTGGCAGCAGACTGCGAAGAATAGGGAGACGCCCGTCTCCCTTTCTTTTTTTCTGCGCGGTATGATGCCTTAGGTTCCCTCGTCGCCCAGGAGAAAGCCATGACCGATGCTACCGTCGTCCCCGGACTCGAGGGCATTGCCGCTACCCACTCCGCCATTTCCCATATCGACGGCAGCGCCGGTCAGCTTTCTTATCGTGGTTATCCGATCGAGGAATTGGTTGCCCACAGCAACTACGAGGAGGTCGCGCTCTTACTCCTCGATGGCGAACTGCCCCGCGCCGCCGAACTGCAACGCTTCGATGCCGGATTGCGGGCGCATCGCCAGGTCAAGTACAACGTCCGCGAGATCATGAAATTTTTGCCGGTGACCGGGCATCCCATGGATATGCTGCACTGCGCCGTCGCCAGCCTCGGGATGTTCTATCCGCAGCAGGAACTCTCCGATGCCGAGCGCGACAATGCCTCGCATCTCGACGCCATGGCCATGCGCATCATTGCGCGGGTGCCCACCATCGTTGCCATGTGGGACCAAATGCGCTTTGGCAATGACCCCATTCCGCCGCGCAAGGATCTCTCCCATGCTGCCAATTTTCTCTATATGCTGCACGGACGCGAGCCCGATCCCCTGCATGCGCGCATTCTCGATGCCTGCTTCATCTTACATGCCGAGCACACCATCAACGCCAGCACTTTTTCGGTCCTGATCAGCACCTCCACCCTCACCAATCCCTATCACGTAATTGCCGGGGCCATTGGCACTCTCGCCGGCCCCTTGCATGGCGGCGCCAACCAGCGGGTGGTGGAAATGCTCGAAGAGATTGGCAGCGTCGACAATGTCGTGCCCTTCCTCGAGGCGCGCCTGGCCGCCAAGGAGAAGATCTGGGGTTTTGGACACCGCGTCTACAAGACCACCGATCCGCGGGCGGCCATCCTCAAAAAGATGATGGAAGACTTGGCAAACGCCGGGCATCTCCGCCAGAGCAAGCAATTTGCCATCGCCCGCGCCCTCGAGGAGGCGGCTGCCGAACGTCTCGGACCGAAGGGTATTCACGCCAATGTCGATTTCTACTCTGGGGTGCTCTACCACGAGATGGGCATCCGCAGCGATCTCTTTACCCCCATCTTTGCCATGGCGCGCAGCGTCGGCTGGTTGGCCCACTGGCGCGAGCAGTTGAGCAACAATCGCATCTTTCGCCCGACCCAGAATTACATTGGCGCTCCCCTTCGTAGCTATGTGCCCCCGGAGCAGCGCCCGGCATGATTTCCGTCCTCTCCCACCCGCCGCGCCTGGTCACCGATCAGGTCGAACCCCTGCATGAGCTCGAAGAGCACCTGATCCGCAGCCAGTGCGCCATCGAGCGCTGGTTTCGTTGTCAGTGGCAGGCAACGCCGCCGCCCCTCTACGGCTCCGTGGACTTGCGCAATGCCGGCTTCAAGCTCGCGCCCATCGACACCAATCTGTTTCCTGCCGGTTTCAACAACCTCAACCCAGAGCACGCGGCGCTACACATTACAGCGATCCAACACTATCTGGATCAGTATCATCCTAGCCTCGAGCGCCTCTTACTGCTGCCCGAAAATCACACCCGCAATCTCTTTTACCTGGAGAATGTCGGCCGCCTGGCCGGTTTGCTACGTGAGGCCGGCTTGGAGGTACGGCTTGGTTCCTGGGCAATCGGCGAACCTTTGGTGCACCGCCTCGCCTCGGGGGAAGAGCTATGCATCGAGGTGTTGCAGCGCGAGGGCTCTCGCCTGCGCCTTGCCGACTTCGACCCCGAGTTGATCCTGCTCAACAACGATCTCTCCGGCGGCGTCCCGGAGCTGCTGCAGGGGATCGAGCAAGAAATCTTGCCCCCCCTCGCTGCTGGGTGGCAAAAGCGGCGCAAGAGTCAGCACTTTGCCCACTATCGGCGCTTGGCGGTGGAGTTTGCCGAGGTCATCGATATCGATCCTTGGTTGATCGATCCGTTCTTTCGCCGCTGTAGCGACATCAATTTTTTGCAGGCGGAGGGGCTTGACTGCCTGGTACACAATGTCGATGCCGTGCTGGCAGAAATTCGCGAGCGTTATCAGCACTACGGCATCACCGCTCGCCCCTTCGTCATCGTCAAGGCCGACGCCGGCACCTATGGTATGGGGGTGATGACCGCCTACTCCGGCGCCGAATTGCGCGAACTCAATCGCAAGGCGCGCACACGCATGGCCAAGAGCAAAGAAGGACTGCCGGTGAGCGATGTCTTCATCCAAGAAGGGGTCTATACCTTTGAGCAGACCCCCGAAGATTTTGTTGCCGAGCCGGTGGTCTATCTCTTTGGGCAGCAGGTGCTGGGGGGCTTTTTCCGCGTCCACCGCGAAAAGGGGGTCGACGAGAGTCTCAACGCCCCGGGCGCCCACTTTGAGCCCATGGCCTTTGCCGAACCAGGCATCAATCCTTGCCGCAAGTCGGCGCCCGATGCCCCGGTCAACCGCTACTACGCCTATGGGGTGATCGCCCGTCTCGCCCTGCTCGCCGCAGCGCGCGAGGCGCAGGACTGGCGCCAAGCGGAGAACTGAAGATGCGCGTTGCCGTGCTCATGGACCCCATTGCCGGGATCAAGCCCGCCAAGGACAGCACCTTTGCCATGCTCCTGTCGGCGCAGGCGCGCGGCCATGAATGCTGGGTTTTTACCCTCGATCAGCTCTCCCTGCATGCCGGGCAGGCTTGGGGGCGGGTGCAGCCGGTTCGGGTCGAGGATGTCGCCGAGCATTTTTTTCAGCTCGGCGAGGCCGCCGATCGGCCTTTGGCAGACTTCGACTGCGTGCTGATGCGTAAGGATCCGCCGGTAGACATGGATTTTCTCCATGCCTGCCAGATCCTCGAACATGCCGGCACTTGGGTGGTCAACGATCCCGCTGCCATTCGTCTGGCCAATGAAAAACTCTTTCCCCTGCAGTTTGCGCGCTGGCTACCCCCGTACCTGGTCAGCCGCGATCCGGCACAGTTACGCGAGTTTTTGCGCGAGCATGGCGAAATCGTCGTCAAACCCCTGGCTGCCCGGGGTGGCGAGGGCATCTTTTACCTGCACGGCGGCGACCGCAACCTGGGCTCCATCCTCGAGACCATCACCGGACGTGGCAGCCATTTCGTCATGGCGCAGCGCTATCTGCCGGAAATTCGCCAAGGCGACAAACGCATTCTGCTGGTGGATGGCGAGGCGATTCCGGGAGCGATGCTGCGGGTGCCGGCCGCCGACGATTTTCGTGGTAATCTGGTGGCCGGCGCACAGGCGGTGGCGGCCGCATTGACCCCCGCCGAGGAGGAACTCTGCGCCGAGATCGGGCCGGAGCTGCGCCGCATGGGCCTGCTCTTTGTGGGCATCGACGTCATCGGCGGGCGACTGACGGAAATCAATGTGACGAGCCCCACCGGCGCGCGGGAAATTCACCGTTTTTTTGGGGTCGATGCCACCGTCCGCCTCTGGGAGCGCATCGAAGCGGGACGCTGAGACTGCCCATTGTCGGGCAAAGCGGTGTATCATAGGAGCCATGGAATTCTCCTCGCTCAAGAATCATCTCCTCATCGCCATGCCGGGCTTGCACGACGGCATCTTCGACCGCACCGTGATCGTCGTTTGCGAGCACAACGAGCAGGGGGCGATGGGAGTGGTCGTCAATCGTCTCCTCGATCTCAATATGTCTGAGGTGCTCAAGGCTGTCGACATCACCCCCTCGGAAGAGATGATTCGCCGCCCGGTGTACTGGGGCGGACCGGTGAGCCCACAGCATGGCTTCGTCTTGCATCAGCCGGTGGGCGAATGGCAGTCGAGCTTGGTGGTCAGTGAAAATCTGGCGCTGACCAGCTCGCCAGACATCCTTACCGCCATTGCCGAGCATCGCGGGCCGGAGCAATTCTTGCTGACCCTGGGCTACGCCGGCTGGGGCGACGGTCAGCTGGAACGAGAAATTGCCGAAAACTCCTGGCTGCATGGGCCCGTCGATCCGCTCGTGCTGTTTCAGTTACCCCCCGGGGAGCGCTGGCAGGAAGCGGCGCGGGGGCTCGGCATCGACATGCGCCTGCTGAGCGGCGCTGCTGGTCATGCCTGACGCCATCGGTCCTTGGCTCGGCATCGACTACGGTAGCAGACGCATCGGCGTCGCCTTTCTCGGCGAGGCAGGCTTGGGGGCACAGCCTCTGTCCACCCTGCGCAATGGCGAGCAGGGGCCCGACTGGCTGGGGCTCGCGCGCTTGATTGCCGACTGGCAGCCCCAGGCCCTGGTGCTGGGTTTGCCCCTGCTCGCCGATGGCAGCGAGGGCAACTCGGCGCGGGCGGCACGGCGTTTTGCGCAGCAGCTCACCGAGCGCCACCCCTTGCCCGTGCATTGGATTGATGAGCGCTTGAGCAGCCATGCCGCCGAGGCCCAGATGCGCGAGCGCGCGTTGTCGCGCAGCGAACGCGAACGACTACGCGATCAGCTGGCGGCCTGTGCCATTTTGGAGAGTTTTTACGAGGAACGGCAATGGCGTCCGTCTGGGAAGTAAGCACCCTTCTCGATGCGCTGCAACGCGACCTGCAAGCGCGCATCGATCCGCAATCCTGGGCGATGATCGGCATCTACACCGGCGGCGTGTGGATTGCCGAGGAGCTGCATCGACGCCTCGGCATGAGCACCCCCCTTGGGCAACTCGACATCTCCTTCTACCGAGACGATTTCAGCCGCGTTGGTCTGCATCCGCAGGTCAAGGCCTCGAACCTTCCCTTTGCCATCGACGGCGCCCGTATCATTCTCGTCGACGACGTCTTGTATACCGGGCGCACCATCCGCGCTGCCCTCAACGAGATCTTCGACTATGGCCGGCCGGAGCAAGTGTTGCTGGCAGTGCTGGTGGATCGTGGCTTGCGCGAACTACCCATTTGCCCCGATCTCGCGGCCCTGCGGCTGCGCAGCAACCCCGATGATTACGTCAAATTGCGCGGCCCCCAGCCCTTGTCGCTAGAGTTCGTGCAGCATCCCGCTAAGGAGCAACAGCCATGATGCCTTGGCGTATGGGCGAGGGTGACCCGCAACGGGATAGCGAAGGGCGCCTGCGCAATCTACTCACCATCGAGGGCCTGCGCGAGGGAGAAATCGTCGAGATTCTCGACAGTGCCGAGTCCTTCTTGGGCCTCGGGGAGAGGACGGTCAAAAAGATTCCCATTCTGCGCGGACGGACCCTGGTCAATCTCTTTTATGAGAACAGCACTCGTACCCGCAGCACTTTCGAGTTGGCGGCCAAGCGCCTGTCGGCCGACGTGCTCAACATTGCCGTCGCCAGCAGTAGTGCTGCCAAGGGGGAGTCGCTGCTCGACACCGTCGACAACCTCCTTGCCATGCAGGTAGATGGCTTCATTCTTCGCCACCCGGAGGCAGGTGCGGCGCATCTCCTCGCCCGCCATCTGGGTGAGCACGCCTGGGTCGTCAATGCCGGCGACGGGCAACATGCCCATCCCACCCAAGCCCTCCTCGATGTTTTCACCTTGCGCCGTCTTGCTGGCCCCATCAGCGAGCGAGTAGTGGTGATTCTGGGTGATGTCTTGCATTCCCGTGTCGCCCGCGCCCTCATCCATGCGTTGTCGATCCTCGGCTGCCCGCAGATTCGCGTCGTCGGTCCGCGTACCCTGGTGCCGCCGGAGCTACACAGCCTGGGGGTGCATGTGTGGCACGAACTCGAGCCCGCCCTGGCCGGGGCCAATGTGGTCTACGCCCTGCGCATGCAGCGCGAGCGCATGGATGCCCAGCGCCTGCCCAGTCTCGAGGAGTATCATCGCCGCTACGGGCTCACCGCCGCACGCTTGCGCTTGGCCGCTCCCGACGCCGTGGTCCTGCATCCGGGGCCAATGAATCGCGGCGTGGAAATCAGCGCCGAAGTCGCCGATGGACCGCAGGCGCACATCCTCGACCAGGTCACCCATGGTTTGGCCCTCCGCATGGCAGTGCTGGCCCGCTTGGCCGGAGGTGGCGCGTGACCCGCCGTTGGCTTCGCCATCTGCGCCTCATCGATCCCGAAAGTGGGCGGGATTGGCAGGGAGATATCGCGATTAGCGAGGGGCGCATCGTCGGCCTGGGCGAAGTTCCCACCGACTTTGTGGCCGACGAGGAAATCGATGGCAGCGGTCTCGTAGCCTGTCCCGCCTTTATCGAAACCCAGTTTCAAGCCCATACCCCAGGGCATGGGCGCAATGGCGATCTCGAATCGGAACTGCGGGCGGCGGCGGCGGGCGGCTTTGGCACCGTCGTCCTCGACCCGACCTGTGCGCCCATTGCCGATCAGCCCGGGGTGATTTGCGAGCAACAAATGGCCGCAACTACCCTCGGCTTACTGCGGGTGCATTCGGCGGCGGCCCTCACCCGTGAGCTGCGTGGTGCCCAACTGAGCGAAATGGAAGCCTTGTTGCGCGCTGGGGCGACAGTGTTCAGTCAGGGCCAACGCCCGGTGGCAGACAGCCGAATCCTGCGCTTGGCATTGAGCTACGCCGCCGATCTCGGGCGCACGGTTTTTCTCTGGCCGGAAGACGATAGCCTCGCGGCGGGCGGGGTGATGGACGAAGGGCCGCTCAGCTTGCGTCTGGGGCTACCTGGTCGTCCGCAGGCGGCCGAAGATATCGGAGTGGAGCGAGACTTGCGCGTTGCCGCCCTCGCCGGCGCTCGGGTGCATTTTCCGAGCCTCAGCAGTGCGCAGGCCCTGACGCGGGTGGCGGCGGCACGTCGGGCAGGCCAAGCCGTCAGTGCTGGCGTCAGCCTCCATCACCTGCTGCTGAGCACCGCGGATATCGGCCATTTTAACCCGCATGGCAAGTTGCTGCCCCCCCTGCGCAGTCAGGAAAACCGCGAGGCCCTCGGGCGCGCCCTGGGCGATGGCAGCGTGCAGTGCCTGTCGGTGCAACATCAGCCCTGGGGGCGGGAGGAAGAAGGACAAACCTTTGTGCAAGCACCCTTTGGCATTGCCGCCGCCGAGTGGACCTTACCCCTGGCGCTACGTTTGGTGGATGCGGGCTGGATCGATCTGCTCACCCTGCTGCGTCTTCTCACCACCGGCCCCGCTGCGGTGCTGGGCTTGCCGGCACCGCGCCTGGCGCTCGATACCCCAGCCGACATCTGCCTCTTCGACCCCGAAGCAGAGTGTATTCCCACCTTGCAGGGCTTCAGCCGCGGCCGCAATCATCCTTATGCCGGCTGGCCCTTGCGCGGTCAGCTGCGCTATCTCTTTGTGGCCGGGCGGCTGGTGCATTGCAGCAGCCCCGCATGAGGCGTCCCAACTCCCTCTCTTGGCTGACCATTTTTGGTTTCGGTCTGGCCATCCTGCCGATGGTGTTGGTAATCCTCAGCATCACCCTGACCATTGCCCAGTTTGCCGAGGAGGGGCAAAGCGGCATCCTGCGCGCCGTTGCCCTCAGCGATAGCGCCAACCGCATGGCCAATGCAGTACGCTCGATGGAGCGCTACGGGCTGCAATACACGGTGCTGCAGGACTCGGCTCTGCTGGTGCTCTTCCAACAGAGCTATACCGATTACCTGCAGGTCTACAAGCGCTTCGTTGCTGCCGGCCCCAGCGCCGCCGATCGAGCACGCCTGCAGCGACTCAACGAGAATTTGGCCAAGGCCCGCCGGGCCCTGCCCCTGACTGCCTTGGAGGGGGGACGCGGCTCCCTCGATCGCTACTTCAATGCCTCGAGTCGGGAGATGCAGCAGTTACAAGAGGACGTCAATCACGGCATCAGCGCCCAGGTTCAGCAACTGGGTGACCGTGCCTTGCAAATCAAACGGTTGACTCTATTGGAGGTCCTCCTCGCCCTGCCCCTCACCATTGCCGTTGCCGTCTTTTTCATCTTTCTCATCACGCGCCCCATCAAGCGCCTAGACCGCGCCATCACTGGTCTCGGCGACGGCGATTTGGAGAGCAGCATCCAGGTGAACGGCCCCAAGGACATCGCCGCTCTTGGCGATCGCCTGGAATGGCTACGTCAACGCCTCCTCGAATTAGAGGCAACCAAGGTCCACTTTCTGCGGCAGCTCTCCCATGAATTGAAAACCCCACTCACCGCCATTCGGGAAGGCGCAGAGCTCCTGCAAGAAGATCTGAATACGGGACTCGGGGCGGAGCAGAAGGAAATTGTCGAGATCGTACGCGACAATAGTCTGCGTCTGCAGCGCCTGATCGAAGACCTGCTACGCTTTAGCGTCGCCGAGGGAACGGCGAGTGCCGGTATGCAGCAATCGATCCCCCTCCATGAGGTGCTCGAGGAGCTATTGCAGAGCTACAAGCCGGTGTTACGCAGCAAAGGGCTGCGCATGGATAGTCAGATCGCTTCTCTTTGGGTATCCGCGCACCGCGAGCGCATCCGCACCATTTTTGACAATTTGCTGTCCAATGCGGTGAAGTTCTCGCCGCAAGGCGCTACCATACGCGTTCACCTCTGGCAGCAAGGCGACGAGGCCATCCTCGACGTCATCGACGCCGGGCCCGGGGTGGCACGTGAGGAACGCGACAAGATCTTTGATATCCTATATCGCGGCAGCGCCAGCGAAGCCGGCAAAATCGAGGGCAGCGGCCTGGGACTCGCCATCACCAAGGAATATGTTTTGAGCTATGGGGGACGTCTTGAAATACTCGACAACGAAGGACACGGGGCGCATTTTCAGGTCCGCCTGCCCGTCCGTCATCCTGGTTCTGTTGAGTCTGGGCTTGAGCGCCTGCGCTGAGATGCCAATCAGCAAGGCGCAGCCGCATCCTGCCCCGCAGCCAAACGATCAGATCACGCTTTCCCGCGCCGCTTACGAAAAGCTGCAAGCGCAAGCCGCATTGGCGAAAACGCAAAATATCGAGACGGCTGCCTGTGTGTCGGCCGAGAGCCGGGTCGACAGCCTGCAAAAGGAGCTTGCTGCCGTCCGCGCCGGCGACCCCAATTACCAGCGGCTGCA
>NZ_JAVRKK010000072.1:0-11203 GCF_031962545.1 Candidatus Igneacidithiobacillus taiwanensis | reverse complement strand
GTCTTTTAGAAGAAGTGAAAAAATACGAACTCGTATTTCTTGATCCAGATAATGGGTTAGAGGTCAAGTCAGTAAAAATGGGTGGAAAAAATTCAGAAAAATACATTTACTTATGCGAACTTGAGGAGATATGGAAAAACAACAAATCATTTCTATTTTTTCAACATTTTCCAAGAATTAATAGAGATGAATTTATTGTTGATTTAACCTTGAAAATAAGTAAACTATGCTTCAATTCAGCAGTATTAACGTTTAGGGCGGCCAATATAGTTTTAGTCTTAGCTCTCCAACCGTTACATCAAAAGTATAAAGGCGAAATCATACTAGAAATCAAAGAAAAATGGAAAGATGAGTTTACTATTATGGATGACAAAAAGAATCTTTTCTGAACGCCCGGTTTCTGGACACCGTCGAGCCCCGAAAAGGGGCTTGCGGTGTCTATGAACGCATCTGGCTATCAAAGTTCTATAAACGGTACCATATGCCTTGCGGACCAACGGCCGCCTCCGCTGCGTGCCAGCCGATAAAGTCAGCAGTAGGTTCAGCTGCGGTGGCCAGGCTGGGCGGCGCTGAAAAGCAAAAGATGCTCAGCCAATTACCCTTGCCAAGGAGCAGCTAAGTGAGCAAATGTTATTACAGTGACTCAGTTGTCCAGGGTGGCGCCAACAGGGGCCATGATCAAACTCTATTATGCGGGAACACCATGGCGGAACATGGATTGCCCGCTCGTTTGCGTATTTCCGATCTTCGACCCGTGAAATTATCTATGCTGGATTCGCCATGCGATTAGTTCTTGAAAAAAGTTTGATAAGAGATTGGCAATTGGACGATTGTACCAATTTGGCGACAGTGGCGAATAATAAGAATATCTGGCGAAATCTTGCCGATCGCTTTCCTCATCCATACACCCTGGAGGATGCGAACTCGTGGATATCTCTGCTGCTACAACAGCCAGAGCCAAGCCATTGGGCAATCGTGGTCAATAACCACATAGCTGGCGCCATAGGCGTTGACCTCGGTGAGGGAATTTTTGCAAAGACTGGGCATATTGGCTTTTGGCTCGGGGAGTCTTTTTGGGGAAGGGGGATCATGTCGGAGAATGTGCCAATAATTTCCCAGTACGCATTGCAAAAGTTTGGGCTAACGAGATTGGAAACCGGTGTATTCGGCTGGAATCCGGCCTCGATGCGGGTTCTGGAAAAATCCGGGTTCGTTCGCGAGGCAGTGCTAAAAAACAGAATATATAAAGACGGAAAAATTACAGACCATGTACTGTATGGTCTGGTGGTGTAGTAGTCTGTGGGAGCAGGATTCCTCGTTGCTGGCCACCGCTGCTGCGCTCATAACCCGCGTCCAACGGTCACCTGGCGACGCTTTTTTATAGATCATCGTAGAGATTACGCGCGTAATGTTTCTCGCGTGCCGGAAACCCATCCCACTGCATAGGGCATCGGGTACTCCGGTAAGCGGCAGACTCAGCCCTTTGTCGCCGGTGTAGCGCCGTTTTTTTGCACGATGGCGAGCGCCGTCGAGACCAGTGCCCCCACATTGCCTAGGTCGGCGGGGATGACCAGGCTGGTGCTGGCTTTGGCGAGATTGCCCCATTTTTCGATGTAGTCCTTGGCAATTTGCATCTGTAGGGCCTCGATTCCGCCGGGCTCGCGGGCGGCGGTGCCAATGGTGGTAATCGCCTTGGCGGTGGCCTCCGCGACCAGGGCAATCGCCTGGGCCTCACCCTCGGCACGGAGGATTTCTGCCTGCCGACGGCCATCGGCAATATTGATTTCCTGCTGGCGTTGGCCTTCGGAGGTGTTGATCTGCTGCTGCCGTTGGCCCTCGGACTTGGCAATGATGGCGCGCTTTTCGCGTTCGGCAGTGATTTGCAGCTCCATGGCACGGATGATCTCGGCGGGTGGGGTGATGTCTTTGATCTCGTAGCGCAAGACCTTCACCCCCCAGTTCAGCGCCGCTTCGTCTACGGCTTCGGCTACCGCCGCGTTGAGGAGCTGGCGAGACGACAAGGCGGCATCCAGATGCAGCTTGCCGATTTCCGAGCGCATGCTGGTTTGCGCAAGCTGAATCACCGCGTTGAAAGGATTGCTCGAACCGTAGGCGGCCTTGACGGCATCGGTGATCTGCACATAGAGCACGCCATCGACGGTCATGGTGGTGTTGTCGAGAGAGATACAGATCTGCGCCGGCACCTCCATGGGCAGCTCGCGCATGTCAAAGCGATAGGCGATGCGGTCGATAAAGGGAACGATCAGGTTCAGCCCCGGCTGCAGGGTCACATGATAACGGCCGAGGCGCTCCACCACCCAGGCTCGCTGCTGCGGTACTACGCGGATGGTGGCGCGCAGTACGAAAAAGACAACGATCAGGACGACGACGATGCTGATGAGGGTGGACATAGGGACTCCTTGGCTGCCGGGGGCAGTAGCGCGATGTGCAAGAGATTGCCCTCGTGGGCGACGATGACGGCGGCGGCACCGGGGCAGGCGGAGCCGCCATCCTCGAGTACGGCGGGCCATTCGCTACCCCGATATTTGACCCGATAGCTTCCCTGCGAATCCGGCCCGCGCAGGATCTCCACGGCTTGCCCAAGGTCCAGGTCGTCCACCCCGCTCGCCTTGCGCGCCAAACGATGGCGCAGCCAGGTGCTGGCAGCGATGAGGACGATGCTCGCTCCGAGAAAGACCCAGTGCAGCACGGCTTGGGGTAGGAAAAGATCGGCAACCAGGGTGAAAACGGCAGCGAGCGCGACGGCGGCCAAATAAAAAGTACCGGTGAAGAGCTCTGCCAGGCCTGCTACCACGGCAATGACCAGATAGAGCAACCACATGGCTCAGGCACTCCCGACGAGATACAGGGCGGCTAGGGGCGGCAAGGTGAGGGCGATGCTTGCCGGTAGGCCCGACCACGGCTGGGCATCGCTGGCCAGGGGAGGGTTGCCGACATTGCTGCCGCCATAGGCAGCAGCGTCGCTATTGAAGATTTCCCGATAGATGCCCGGTTGTGGAACGCCGATGCGATAGTGATGCCGTGGCACCGGGGTGAAATTGCAAATGATGACGACCACGTTGCCCTGTTTGTCCCGGCGCAGAAAGCTCAGCACCGATTGCTCGGCATCGTGGCAGTCGATCCACTGGAAGCCTTCGGCGTGAAAATCCAGCTCGTGCAGGGGAGCGAGACCTTGATGCAGGCGATTGAGATCGCGGAACATCTGCTGCACCCCGCGGTGCCAGTCATGCTCCAGCAAGTCCCAGTCGAGGGCTTGGCCGCTATTCCATTCCCGCCCCTGGGCAAATTCGTTGCCCATGAAGTTGAGCTTTTTGCCCGGATGCGCAAACTGGTAGGCGAACAGCAAACGCAGGTTGGCAAAGCGTTGCCAGGGGTCGCCGGCCATCTTGTCGAGGAGGGAGCCCTTGCCATGCACGACTTCGTCGTGGGAGAGGGGAAGGACGAAATTTTCGGTGTAGGCATAGAGCTGGCTAAAGGTGAGGGCGTTGTGGTGATAGCGCCGAAAGATGGGATCGAGCTGCAAATAGTCAAGGGTGTCGTGCATCCATCCCATATTCCACTTCATCGAGAAACCCAAGCCGCCCAGGTAGGGCGGGCGGGAAACCATGGGCCAGGCCGTCGATTCTTCCGCAATGCTGAGGATGCCCGGATGACGCTCGTGTAAGGCCGTGTGTAGCTCGCGCAGAAAGTCGATGGCCTCGAGATTCTCGCGTCCGCCGTAGCGGTTGGGGACCCATTCCCCTTCCTTACGGGAATAGTCGCGATAGAGCAGGGAAGCCACGGCATCGACGCGAAAGCCGTCTACATGAAAGACATCGGCCCAGTAACAGGCATTGCTGAGCAGAAAATTGCGTACCTCGTTGCGCCCAAGGTTGAAGATGTAGGTGCCCCAGTCCTTGTGTTCGCCCTCCCGCGGGTCGGCATGTTCGTACAGGGCGGTGCCGTCAAAACGTGCCAGGCCCCAGGTATCACGGGGGAAATGCCCGGGTACCCAATCGAGTAGCACGCCGATGCCCTGCTGATGACAATGGTCGACAAAAGCACGAAAGCCATCAGGGTCGCCAAACCGACTGCTTGGCGCAAAGTAGCCGCTCACCTGGTAACCCCAGGATTCGTCGAGAGGGTGCTCCATGACCGGCAACAGCTCGATGTGGGTAAAACCCATTTCCTGGCAGTAGCGTACGAGCTCTTCTGCCAACTCCTCATAGCTACAGAAACTGCCGTCGGCGCGGCGGCGCCAGGAACCCAGGTGCACCTCGTAGATGCTCATAGGGCTATGCTGCCAGTCGCGCTCGGCTCGTGCCGCCATCCAGTCTTGGTCTTGCCACTGATGGCTCGAGCGCACCACCCGGGCGGCGGTAGCCGGGCGGAGCTCAAAGGCCTGGGCGTAGGGGTCGGTTTTGACGAAGACCGCACCGGAAGTGCGCGCGCGCAGCTCGAATTTGTAGAGACTGCCCACGGGGAGTTCGGGGAGGAAGAGTTCCCACACACCGCTTTGGCCGCGCGCACGCATGGGATGGCGGCGGCCGTCCCAAGCATTGAAGTCGCCGACAACGCTGACTCGCTCCGCATTCGGTGCCCAAACCGCAAAGAGCACGCCCGCCACCCCTTCGACGACGCGCGGGTGCGCGCCGAGGGTCTGGTAGGCATCGAGCCAGCGACCCTCGCCAAAGAGGTGCAGATCGAGCTCCCCGAGGAGCGGATCGAAGCTGTAGGGGTCGAAGCCCTCGTGCCAATCCTGCTCGGCATCTTGCCAGCGCAGGCGATAGGGCTTGGGCAGGGGCTTGGCGGTGGTCGCCAGAAAAAATGGGCCGGACTCGCTGCGCTGCATCGCTTGGGCCACGCCGCTCGGCAGGAGAATTTCGGCCGCAATGGCGTCGGGAAGAAAAGCCCGCTGTACCCAAGCATCACCCGCGGGATGCTGCCCCAGCCAAGCGAAGGGATCGTGGTGGCGGGCGGCGAGGATTGCCTGCGCGTCGCTGGAGTCTGAAGGAATCATGCTGGTCACCCGCTTTCTTTCTCCTTTCTGTTTTTCCAGCTTAGCACAGCGGCGCCAAAAGTATTGCCTCAGTCCTCTTCGTCGCGAAAGCTCTTCTCTGCCTCATTCATCGCTTGCTCGGGATCGTCTACCGAGTTAGTCGCCGTACGTGCCGCTTTGCGCTCAAAATAGGTGGAAAAGAGCAAGCCTAGCTCAAAGAGTAGGTACATCGGGATCATCAGCAGCACCATCGACAGAACATCCGGCGGGCTGAGAATGGCGGCGGCAATGGCGCAGACCAAAAAGGCATAGCGGCGACCGCGACGTAGGGAATCGAGCTGCAGGATGCCAATGCGCACCAGCACGACGACCAGGATCGGGATCTGGAAAGCCAACCCAAAAGCCAGAGAAAACTTGACGATCAAGCCCAGATAGTTGCTGACCTTGGGCATGGCGGTGATGTCGTTGCCGGAAAAGCTCACAAAGAAACGGAAGGCGTTGGGAAAGACAACGAAATAGGCAAAGGCAATGCCGGCTACGAAAAGGGTAAGGGAAGCGAATAGGATGGGAAAAAAGATGCGCCGTTCATGGGCGTAGAGCCCCGGGGCAACAAAGGCCCAGAACTGATAGAGAATCACCGGCAGGGCAAGAATGAAGCCAGAGATCAGCGATAGCTGCACATAGGTGAGAAAGACCTCGGGCAGACTGGTATAGATCAGGTGGCTGTCCTTGGGTAGTACGCTGATCAGCGGTTGCGCGAGGATGTTGTAGATTTGTTTGGCGAAGGGATAAGAGACCAGAAAGCCAGCGAAGAGTGCGAGCACCGAAAACATCACCCGCCGGCGCAACTCCAATAGATGGCCGATGAAGGTATTTTCTGCGGCACTGCTCAGCTTGTCGGCACTGGCCATGGTCTACCTGAAGTCGGAGGGATGATCGTCGAAACCGTGGGCCAGACAGCCCAACCCCGTGCGTGCCTCAGTGCAAGGTCTGACCCTGGGGGGGAGTCGAACCACTCACACCGGCCGGTAGGCTCACCGCTTCTTCGGCCGCGGGCTTGGTGTCGGCAGCCAACGGCGCGTCGGCTGGCAGGAGCGGCTCCTCGAGATGGGAGTGGAGTTGCTCGACAGCATCGAGAGGCTCTTTGGCGTAGCTCCGCAGCTTTTCCGCTTCTTTACGCATTTCGTCGAGCAGCAGCTGCTGCTCAACCTCGGAGCGAACGTTGTTCATGGTGCGGCGAAAATAGCCCACCCACTTGCCTACGGTGCGGGCAAGCTCCGGCATTTTCTCGGGGCCGACCACCAAAAGGGCGATGACTGCGAGCAGGGCAAGTTCGCCAAAACTGAAATCGAACATGGCTCAGCCGTGGTGTACGCTTTCCGAATCCTTGCTCGGGCTGACTTCGGCTTCGAGGGTATGGCCCAGGGCTCCCTCTTTCCCTTTTTTCTCTTCCTCTTCCTTCACGGCACTGCGAAAGCCCTTGATGGCCGAACCGAGATCCGAACCCACGTTACGCAGCTTGGCGGTGCCAAACAGCGCCACCACGATGAGGAGGATGATGATCAAATGCCAGATACTAAAAGCGCCCATGTGAATCTCCTTCCCTTACGGGATGATGCGCTACGGTACTCTTGACCTTAGTCAAGAAGGATGACAGCGTCAAGCCGACTTGCGAGATGCCTTTTCTACCAGTCCGGATAATCCCTCGCGGCGCTGCAGCTCGCCCAACACCTCATCGATATGCAAGTCTCGTTCCTCGAGGGCGACGAGCAGGTGAAATAGCAGGTCTGCCGCCTCCGCCACTACTGGCTTTGCCTCGGGATTTTTGCAGGCCAGGACGAACTCCGTGGCTTCCTCGCCCACCTTCTTGAGAATTCGATCGCGGCCGCCCTGGAGCAACTTGGCCACATACGACTGTGCCGGGTCGGCCTGGCGGCGCTGATGAATCACTGCCTGCAGTTCGTCGAGGACGCTGCCGCCGGGCGGGGCAACGTCTTCCCAGTCGTGCTCCCGTGCCATATGAAAAAAACAGGTATCGGCGCCGGTATGGCAGGCCGGTCCCTCTTGTACGACGCGCAACAGTATGGTGTCGCCGTCACAGTCCAGGTGCAGGCTTTGTAGATGCTGCACATGCCCGGAGCTTTCGCCCTTGCGCCACAGACCCTGACGCGAACGCGACCAGTACACGCCGCGGCGCTCCGCCAGGGTAAGACGCAGGGCCTCGGGGTTCATCCAGGCGAGCATCAGCACCTGACCAGTGCGGGCATCTTGGGCAATGGCGGGCACCAAGCCCTGCTCGTTCCAGTGTACCGCCGTTAACAACTGCTCGTATTGGCTATCCATGGCTCCTACTACGCAAAACAAGGGGCGGCGGATGCCCTAAGAGGCATCCAGGCGGACGGGGATCCCGCGCTGGGCGAGGGCGCTCTTGACCTCGGGAATGCGAAATTGCCCAAAATGAAAGACGCTGGCAGCGAGGACGGCATCGGCATGACCGGCGAGGATGCCGGCGGCGAAGTCGTCGATGCTGCCCACGCCCCCGGAAGCAATCACCGGTATTGGCACGGCATCGGCAACGGCGCGGGTGAGTTCGATGTCAAAACCCTTGCCGGTACCATCGCGGTCCATGCTGGTGAGAAGGATCTCGCCAGCGCCGAGGCTCGCCATGCGCTGTGCCCACTGCACGGCGTCGAGGCCAGTGGCGCGGCGACCGCCGTGGGTAAAGACCTCCCAGTGGTCACCACTGCGGCGGGCGTCGATGGCGACGACGATACAGGAGTTGCCAAAGCGTTGCGCGGCTTCCTGCACCAATTCCGGACGCTGCACGGCGGCACTATTGATGCTGACCTTGTCGGCTCCTGCCCGCAGCAGGGTGCGGACGTCGTCGACGCTGCGCACGCCGCCGCCCACGGTAAGGGGAATAAAGACCTCGGCGGCCACGGCGGCCACTACCTCGGCCATGGTTTGCCGCCCCTCGTGGCTCGCCGAAATGTCGAGAAAGGTAATTTCATCGGCGCCTTCGGCGTTGTAGCGCGCCGCCGTCTCCACCGGATCGCCGGCATCGCGCAGGGAGAGAAACTGCACGCCCTTGACTACCCGCCCCTGATCGATATCGAGGCAGGGAATGATGCGCTTACTGAGCATGGGCTGCGTCCAGACGACGTTGCGCCTCGGCAAAATCGAGACTGCCCTCATAGATCGCCCGGCCGGTGATGGCGCCGAGTATGCCCTCGGCGGCATAGGTTTGCAGGGCAAGGACTTGTTCGATATTAGCGATCCCGCCCGAGGCAATGACCGGCACCGGGATGCTGCGGGCGAGGGCAACCGTTGCCTCGATGTTTGGCCCGCTCAGCATGCCATCGCGACTGATATCGGTATAGATGATGGCCTCGACCCCATCGTCGGCAAAGTGGCGGGCGAGATCGATAGGATCGTGGCGGGAAAGCTTCGACCAACCCTCGGTGGCGACCTTGCCATCGCGGGCGTCGATACCCACGATGATGTGGCCGGGAAAGCTCAGGGTCGCCTCGGCAACGAAGCCCGGCGCCTTTACCGCCTGGGTGCCGATGATGGCGTAGCGAACCCCCGCCAGCAGGTAGCTCTCGATCTGTTCTTCGCTGCGGATGCCGCCGCCGACCTGAATTTCGAGATCCGGGAATCGCTGGCAGATGGCGCCAATGACTTGGGCATGGACGGGTTCGCCGCTCACCGCACCGTCGAGGTCGACGATATGCAGGCGCCGCGCCCCGGCTTCCACCCAACGTTGCGCCGTGGCGACCGGGTCTTCCGAAAAGACGGTATCGTCTTCCATGCGCCCCTGACGCAGCCGCACACAGTGGCCACCTTTGAGGTCGATGGCAGGTATCAACAACATGACGTTCTCCCGCTACTCAGGCAATGTCGCAGCCACCCAGGCAATCTCCCGACCACTGCAGAAAGTTGCCGAGTAACTGTAGGCCAGCAGCGCCACTTTTTTCCGGATGGCACTGCAGGGCGAAAAGATTGTCGACGGCAAGGGCAGCGCAAAACGGAAAGCCATAATCGGTAAAGGCTGCCAAGAGATCGGGATGGGCCGGTTCGACGTAAAAAGAGTGTACAAAATAAAACTGCGCGTCTTGTGGCACCCCCGCAAAGAGCGGGTGGGCGGTCAGCTGGTGCAGCTGGTTCCAACCCATGTGCGGCACCTTGCGCTTGGCGCCCTCGGCGGTGTCCAACACTTCTTCGGGAAAGGGGAGAACGCGCCCAGGAAGGATCCCGAGCCCGGCATGCTCGCCATGCTCCAGGCTCGATTCCATGAGTGCCTGCATCCCCAGGCAGATGCCCAAAAAGGGACGGTTTTGCGCCGCAATGCGGAGAAATTCATCGAGCTCGCGCTCTTCCAGGGCCGCCATACAGTCGCCGAAGGCACCCACACCCGGAAAGATCAAACGATCACAGGCGGCGAGCTCTGCCGGCTGCTGGCTGATCACCGCCTTGCCGCCCAGATGCTCGATGGCCTTGGCCACCGAGTAGAGATTGCCCATGCCGTAATCGACAATACCCACACTACTGCGCCGGCTCATCGGTTGAGGGTTCCCTTGGTGCTGGGAATGCTTTCCCCCTGCCGGGGGTCGCGGCTGACGGCCATGCGCAGGGCCCGCCCGCAGGCCTTGAAGAGGGTTTCGGCGATGTGGTGGGCGTTGTTGCCGCGCAGGGCATCGAGGTGCAAGGTGACCTGGGCGTGGTTGACGAAGCCCTGAAAGAATTCGTGCAGTAGGTCGACATCGAAGTTACCGATCTGGGCGCGAGGAAACTGCACCGCATAGACCAGGCCCGGGCGGCCAGAAAGATCGACCACGACCCGCGACAGCGCCTCGTCGAGGGGCACATAGGCATGACCGTAGCGGGTCAGACCCGCTTTGTCGCCCACCGCGCGGGCAAAGGCCTGGCCGAGGGTGATGCCGATATCCTCGACGGTGTGGTGAGCGTCGATTTCGAGATCCCCCTGTGCCTCGACCTGCAGATCGAAGAGACCATGACGGGCGATCTGATGCAGCATGTGCTCGAGAAAGGGTAGGCCCGTTTGCAGCTGCACCTGGCCACTGCCATCCAAGTCCAGGCGTACGGCAATCTGGGTTTCGAGAGTGTCACGACGGACTTCCGCAAGACGGCTCATAGCAACTCTTCCAAGGCGGCAAGAAAGGCGCGATTTTCGGGGGGCGTACCGATGCTCACCCGCAGATGGTCGCCGAGGCGGGGGTGCCCTGTAAAGGCCTTGATCAGGATGCCCGCCTCTTTCAGGCCGGCATGCACGGCGTTGGCACGCCCGGGGAGGGCAAACAACAGAAAATTGGCGCGACTCGGCCAGACCTGGATACCCAGGGCTCGCAAGCGTTCGTAGACGAATTCCCGTTCCGCGCAGATTTCCTGCGCCTGTTCGGCAAAGACCGCGGCGTGACGCAGGGCAAAAGCCACACTCTTTTGGGTAAGGATGTTGATGTTGTAGGGCAGGCGGAGCTTGTCGAGTTCATCGATCCAAGCTGGCGGACCGGCCAGGAAGCCCAGGCGCAGTCCCGCCAAGCCCTCCTTGGAGAGGGTACGCAGCAGGAGCAGGTTGGGCCAACGCCCCAAGTGCCCGGCGAAGCTATCGGCACTGAAGGCATGGTAGGCCTCATCGACCACCACCAGACCAGGGGCGGCAGCGCAGATGGCCTCGAGACTGGCGACCGGGTGCATCTGGCCGCTGGGATTGTTGGGCCAGTCGAGGAAGACGATGGCCGGCTGGCAGCGCTCCATCTCCGCCAAAAAAGCCGAGAGATCGAGCTGAAAGTCGGCATCGAGGGCAACCGAGTGATAGGCCAGCCCCTGTTGCTCGGCAATGATCCGATACATGACGAAGCTCGGCTCAACAGCCAAGACGGGGCGACCGGCCCCCGCCACGGCGCTGATCAGGATCTGGATCAACTCATCGGAGCCGTTACCCAGCAGCATCCCCATTTCTGGCGGGATGCCACCATGCTCCGCCAGCGCCCGCATCAGGGCTTCGGGGCGCGGACTCGGGTAGCGGTGCAGGTCGGCATCCTGCAAGGCCGCCAACCACGCGCTGCGTAGGCTCGCGGGCAGAGCATAGGGATTCTCCATGGCATCGAGCTTGATGAATCCATCACTGGGGGCCACGGCATAGGCGCGGCTGGCGAGCACCGTCGGGCGCAGCAAGCGTTCTTG
>NZ_JAVRKK010000071.1:0-11234 GCF_031962545.1 Candidatus Igneacidithiobacillus taiwanensis | reverse complement strand
TACAACGCCGAACGGCCACACCATCGACTCGGACAGAAACCACCGCTATCCTTCCTCCTCCAACATCTACCACAGTGCCAAAGGTGGTGGACGCATACACTACCTTGATGAAGTTGTCGAGGCACGCCAAGATACCACCGTGGTGATTCATCCTCTGACGGATCATCGGCGCGTTCTACCCTTGGACAAAAAGGGAGAACTCGTCCATGCCCATGCCGATTTTCAGCTGGTCATTTCCTATAATCCGGGCTATCAGAGCTTGCTAAAAGATCTCAAGCCTTCCACCAAGCAGCGCTTTACCGCATTTGACTTCGACTACCCTGGTCCTGAGATCGAAGCCACCATCCTCCAGCAAGAGGCTGGTGTAGCTCCGGACATCGCCGAGCAATTGGTCAAGATCGGTGCGGTGGCGCGAAGGCTCAAAGGCCATGGGCTTGACGAGGGTATTTCTACCCGGTTGCTCGTCTACGCCGCCGCATTGATTGAGGATGGCGTAGCCCCCCAAGATGCTTGCCGCATGGCCCTGGCAGCCCCCATCACCGATGATGCCGATATCCGGGCTACCCTGGAGCATGCCATCATCGCCACCTTTGCCTAGAAGTCGGGCTCAACGTGCCGCACCCATCCAACGAAGAAGATACCCTCGCAAGCGCCTGGGCGCGCCTGGATACCGGCTTCAGCGAAG
Source organism: Candidatus Igneacidithiobacillus taiwanensis (assembly GCF_031962545.1). Taxonomy (NCBI): domain Bacteria; kingdom Pseudomonadati; phylum Pseudomonadota; class Acidithiobacillia; order Acidithiobacillales; family Acidithiobacillaceae; genus Igneacidithiobacillus; species Candidatus Igneacidithiobacillus taiwanensis. The sequence goes on along the minus strand of NZ_JAVRKK010000071.1, from coordinate 10,549 downwards.
TGGAGCGAGTCTTTCCCGATCTCTGGCAGGAGGCGCGGGCGCTACTCAGTCCCCAAGGGCTGCTCGACTACCTCGAAGCGGCGCGCCAAATTGGTAAACTCGGGCGCGGTTCCGAGCCGATGCTCGTATTTCTTGAAGAATGGCCTGGCGTTGCCAAGGCAGTTGGAGAAGACGCCCTGCATGCGGTAACTGATGCTATTGGCCGCCTACAAAAGTCGCCGAATGGCCGCGACATTACCGGATTACTGCAGACCTTGGCCCCGGTGGCAGAACGATTGCGTTCGCAGGAGCTACTAGCAAGCTATTTGCAGATTGCGATGCGACTACAGGCACAGACCAGCGGATCCATCCATGGCCGGCAAACCACTATTCCGAGCAGTGGCCTCCCGGAATTTTTCGCCCAAGCACCGGCGCTACTGCAACAAGTCAGTCTCGAGGGCCTTGCCAACTGGGTAGAATATGGCATCCACAATTATGCCAATCATCCAGATCGGCAAAAGGACTACTTCGGGCTGCAGTCGGCCGACAGTCGAGCGGTATTACAGAGAGAACGACACGGGACCCTGCTCGCCGATATCGAACGGCGTTTGGACCTCTATCTGCGTGGATTATGGCAGGACGACGCACAGCTCATCCCCTATTCCACCGCCTTCCATCAATTACGACAGCCTATGCCGTATTTCGACTCTCTCGGCTTTCGCCTGCCCGATGTCTACGAGGATGCGCACAACGTGGCGGGTATTGACCGCTATCGTGCTGCCCTTGCGCATATGGTCGGACACCGTCGCTGGAGTCGCCCGCTCATTGCCGATAACTGGAGTCCGTTTCAACGCCTGGCGGTGGAATGTCTGGAAGACTGCCGCATCGACACCTTGCTTATCCGCGAATACCCTGGCCTGCGTGCGCTGTTGTTGCGCCTGCACCCGATGCCTCGAGAAGATGCCTGCGACTCCCAAACCACTTCCTGCCTGCGCCATCGCCTGGCAATGCTGTCCCGCGCCCTACTGGACCCTGAGCACACCTACAACAATTCCACCATCCTCAAAGTTGTCGCAAGGTTTCAAGCATTTTTGGCGCAAGGGCTTAGTAGCACCGAAGAAGTGGCGGCCCTGGCGCTGGAGTTTGTTACCCGCACCAGACTTCCTAGCGACCAGTTTGCCCAGGTCCATTTTACCGACACGGTGGTGGACTACCGAGACGACAATCGTCACCTCTGGACCTTTATCGAACCGGATGATGAAGAAGAATCCCTCGAAGACAGCCCCCGCGCCCAACACGCCGAAGAGGCCTCTTCGCTACCGCCTCGTCATTACCCCGAATGGGATGACCAAAGCCAGAGTTACCGACCCGATTGGGTCAGCGTCTACGACCAACTGCATCCCAGTGGAAACCCCGACCAAATCGACCGCTTGCTAGCACGCCATGCGGTTTTGGCGAAACGACTCCAGCGGCTCTTTGACTTACTCAAACCCCAGGACAAGGAGCGGGTGCGCTACCAGGAGGATGGCAGCGAACTGGATCTAGACATCGCGTTGCGCGCATTCATCGATTACAAAAGTGGCGCCCAACCGGACCCACGCATCAATTTCCGCCATCGCAGCCATCACCGGGACATTACCGTACTGCTCTTGCTCGATCTCTCCGATTCCCTCAACGATCCCGTCGCCGGGACGGGGCAAACCTTGCTGGAACTGAGTCAGGAGGCGGTTTCCCTGCTCGCCTGGGCCATCGAGAGCCTAGGGGATCCCTTCGCCATTGCTGGTTTCCACTCCAACACCCGCCATGAGGTGCGCTACGCCCACATCAAGGGGTTCGGCGAGCAGTGGGATACATCGGTGAAAGCGCGTCTGGCCGGTATGCAGGCCTGCTGGTCGACGCGCATGGGGGCGGCCATGCGCCACGCTGGTCAGTATCTGGGCGCCCGCAAGGCCGAGAAGAAACTGCTGCTCGTCCTCACCGATGGCGCTCCAGCGGACGTAGACGTTACTGCACCCCAACAACTGATCGCCGATGCCCGGCAAGCGGTAAAAGAACTCGATCAACAGGGGATTTACTCCTACTGCATCAGCCTCGACCCACAGGCCGATGCCTACGTGGGCAACATTTTTGGGCGCCAGTTCACCGTTATCGATCACATCGAACGATTGCCAGAACGACTGCCGCAATTGTTCCTGGCCCTTACCCATTGACCAGTATATTGCGCATACTGATCGGAATACTGTACATTCGTCTCCATGGACCAACTCGCCCGTCAATTGCAAAAGATCCGCGAAGAGCGCCAACTCTCGCTGCGTTCCCTCGCTGAACTCGCAGGAGTTTCTCCTAGCTCGATCTCCCAGATTGAGGCAGCGCAAGTCTCGCCGTCCATTGCCACCCTGGAAAAAATCTGCAATGCCCTAGGGGTACCCATTGCCACCCTTTTCGATGAGCCAACAGACGGTCCCGTCCCGATCATCGTACGCGCCAAGGAGCGGAGACGGGTGTACAGCGCCGGCTCTCATGCCAGCATCGAGCCCCTGGCACGGGGTTTTGCCCGCAAAAAGATGCAACCCATCCTACTGACCTTGGATGCCGGCGGCGAATGTGGGGAGCACCCATACACCAGCGCCGATGGAGAGGAATTCGCCATGCTCATTACCGGCCAGGCGCAATTTGAACAGCAGGACCACCAGCATACCTTGGAAGAAGGGGACGCGGTCTACTACGATCCACGACAGCCCCATAATTGGCGCAATGTTGGCCGCAAACCTGCAGTATTGCTCATCGTCGTCGCGCAATGAACAATGCCCTCCCGGTAGCACTTGCCCTGGCGGCCGCCGCTCTTGGCCCGCTAGTAAGCATGGGCGCACTGTTTCCGCCGCCGCGTCCTTCCTGGTTGCGCTATGGCTCGCTACTGACCACCAGCAGTATGAGCCTGCTCTGGCTGGTCAGCGCTTACCTAGCGCTGCAAGGTCCCGGCCATTCCCCAACCCTCCGCATTGGTACCCGGATTCTCTGGCAGTTCCGGCTCGATCCCCTCTCGGCTTTCTTTCTGTTGATTCTGGGGGTGGTGGGGGTCGCCGCATCCCTGCATGCCCTGGGGTATTTTCGCAGCCTCGGTAAGGCGGAACTGCAGCGGGTTCTGATTCCTTTACCGGTCTTTCTTTCGGCCATGGCGCTTGTCCTGCTGGCCGATAATGCTTACAGCTTTCTAGTGGCTTGGGAAGCGATGGCCTTGAGCTCCAGTTTTTTGATCCTCGTCCAATCCCAGGCGCCCACGGCGCGGCGAGCCGCCTACCTCTATCTGCTCATCGCCCATTTGGGAGCCCTGTGTTTGCTCGCTGCCTTTGCCTTGCTGAGTAACGGCAACCCTCTATCCGGTAATGATTTTTCGGCTATGGCGCAGCGCATCCATACGCCCTGGCAGACCCAAGTCATCTACCTGCTCACCCTGCTCGGATTTGGAGCGAAGCTGGGCGCCGCGCCCCTACACATATGGTTACCTGAGGCGCACCCGGCCGCACCTTCTCCGGTTTCTGCTCTCATGAGTGCCGCTATGCTCCCGATCGCCCTTTATGGCCTATTACGCATCGACTGGGTAATCCTACCCCCATCGGGCATCTCCTGGGGTTTGATTTGGCTCGCAGTGGGTTTGCTCACGGCGGGCTTCGGCGTGCTCTTTTCTACTCTGCAGCGAGACCTGAAACGGTTGCTGGCCTATTCCTCCATGGAGAATATGGGACTGATCCTGGTCGCTCTGGGGCTTGCACGGCTCTTTGCCGCCGCCAATGCTCCCACTTTGGCGGCGCTGGCCTTGACCGCCGGACTTCTGCAAACGCTGAATCATGCCTTCTTCAAGGGGTTGCTCTTCTTGGGCAGTGGCAGCGTGTTCCATAGTGCGGGCACCGTCGATATGGGGCGCTTGGGCGGTCTGATTCGGGTGATGCCGCAAACCACGCTGTTGATGCTCATCGGCACGCTTGCCATTGCCGGACTGCCCCCCCTTAATGGTTTTGCCTCCGAGTGGATGTTATTGCAGGCCTTCCTCCTGGCGCCACAAATGGCTTCGGGGGCTCTGCAGGCGATTCTCCCACTTGCCGCCGCCGGTGTCGTCCTGGTCTTGGCCCTGTCTAGCTTTGCCATCGTCAAGGCCTTCGGCCTGAGTTTTCTCGGCCAGGTGCGTAGTTCCTACAGGGCGCACGAAGCAAGTCTCTGGGAGCGTCTCGCCATGGCCTTCCTTGCCTTGGGTTGCATTCTTTTGGGACTCTTTCCGGGTTTTGCCGTGAATGCCTTGCAACAGGTAAATCTCCTGTTGCTGCATACCAGTGGACTGGGGCGACAGAGTTGCTGGGGATTGACACCGATATCCCCGGAGCGAGCCAGTTATCTGCCCAGCGCCTTTTTGATCGGAATTGTGCTTGCCACTGTTTTGACCTTTTTGCTGGTGTGGTGGCGTTTTGGTCGCCCCTTTCGGCGCGTTCCGGTTTGGGCCTGCGGGTTTCGGGGACCTATCACTCCGCGGATGCAGGATAGCCCGACGGGATTTAGCCAACCGTTGTTGCGCATTTTCCAACCCGTCCACCGCGGTATCATTCTTCCCCAGTCGGCAGATAGGGAATTGCAAGTCGAGGTCGTTGACCCTTTTTGGTCCGGCCTATACCAACCCGTGCAACGCTTGGCGAATGCCTTGTCCCGTCAGGCGCTACGCCTGCAACGTGGCCGAATCACTTCGTATCTTCTCTATGCCTTTCTGACGTTGGTCATTCTCCTGGTACTCGTCCGATGAATTGGGGCGCCTGGGGAATGCAAAGTATACAGGTACTGTTGGCCCTAGCCATCGCACCCCTCTTTGCGGCATGGCTCGGCACGCTCCGCGCCTTGTTGCAGAACCGGCGACCGGCAGGACTCGGGCAAGGCTATCGCGATCTGCGGCGACTCTTTCATAAAGAGTCTCTTCTCCCCGAGGGCTCGTCCTGGCTCTTACGCTTTAGTCCCTACATCCTCTTTGGTACCAAAGTGATGGCCCTGACTCTGGTTCCCATAATCGCCTTGAATCTTCCGTTGGCACGCACAGCAGACGTTATCGCCCTGGTCGGGCTGCTCGCGGTTGCCCGTATTTTTCAGGTTCTGGCGGCTATGGATACGGGTACCGCCTTTGCTGATTTGGGTGCTCATCGGGAAATGCTGGTCTCGGCCCTGGCCGAGCCGGCCCTGCTGACGGCTTTTTTCATCGCCTCCCTGCTGGCAGGGTCGACGTCGCTCAGCACAATTGCCCTGCATGCCCAGCAAGCGATGTTCTCTCTGCATCCGAGCATGGTCTTTGCCGCTGCTGCCTTTTTTCTGGTGCTCTTGATCGAAAACGCGCGCATTCCCGTCGATAATCCAGCCACCCACCTCGAACTCACCATGATCCATGAAGCCATGCTGTTGGAATATTCCGGTCGGCATCTGGCCCTTTTGGAATGGGGGGCGCAGGTAAAACTCCTCCTCTATGTTGCTATGGGCATTGCCCTCTTTTTCCCATGGGGAATTGCCGACCATGCGAGCCCTCTTGCGTTCTTGGTAGCCTGCCTGGCATTGCTGGGCAAACTCTTCCTCGCGGCGCCCATCCTCGCCCTTGTCGAAACCTTGTTCGCCAAGAAGCGCCTCTTCCGTGTGCCGGAATTCGCCGCCAGCGCTTTTCTGTTTGGCGTGATCGGCTTGCTGACACATTTTATGTTGGGAGCCTGAGTATGCATCTGGCAATGGATTGGTTTTCCCTGCCCTCCCTGCTGAAATTCTTGGCGGCCTGGATGTTGCTGCTCAGCTTCGCTCTTCTCGCTCAACGACGGCTTTTGAGCTTGATTCATCTGCTGGCCTGGCAAGGGGTCACCCTGGCCCTGAGCACCGCTCTGGTCGCCTACCTCACGGGCGATCGTCTACTTTGGCTTTCGGCAACCCTGACCTTGGCGCTCAAGGGGCTCTTGGTTCCTACCTTGCTCCATCGTCTCCTGCGACGCTTGCAGGTGCGTGGCGACGTCGAAATGAGCTTGAATGTGGCGAGCACCCAGCTGATTGGCATCGTTCTTGTCATCTTTGCTTTTGCCTTGGCCGCGCCCCTGTCCGGCGCTTTGCCCGCAGTCACGCACGGCATGCTCAGCATCGCCTTGGCCGCCTTTCTCCTCGCGTTTTTGATGATGATTACCCGCCGCAAGGCCATATCCGAAGTGGTGGGTTTTCTGGCCATGGATAATGCCTTGTTCTTTGCCGCTACCAGCGCCACCCTAGGCATGCCGCTGATCGTAGAACTTGGTATTGCCCTCGATGCCCTGATCGCTTTTGTCATCCTCGGCGTGTTCTTCTTTCACATCAGTGAAAGCTTCGAGAGCCTGGATCTTCACTGGCTAGAGCGTCTGCGGGAGGATCAATGATCCTCCTCTGGCTCCTGGGTTCAGCACTTGCCGGAGTACCGATCCTCGCCCTTTGGGGCGATGGTCGCAGAGGGCGTTGGCTCTTCGTCGCCATCAATGTTCTTGTGTTGTTGCTCAGCGTAGTAGCAGCAACAGATTTCCTGCAGCAAGGACCATTGGCGGCGATGGGAGAGGAGTTACGCATGGATGCGTTTTCCTTGATTTTGGTGATGCTCAATGGCGTGGTGGGGATGATGACTGCTTGGTTTTCCGCCGGCTACTGGCAACAAGAAGTACAGCACCATCATTTTGGCATAGGGCGTCAGCGCCTCTATCACGCCATGTTTCAGAGTTTTTTGGCAACCATGCTCTTGGCACTACTGAGCAATAATCTCGGCATCCTCTGGGTCGCCTTGGAAGGCGCGACACTCTCTACCGTGCTGCTAGTAAGCATGCAGCGTAGCGGCGAAAGCCTGGAAGCCGCCTGGAAATACTTCATTCTTTGTGGAGTAGGATTGGCGATGGCCCTTTTTGGTACCGTACTGCTGTATTTTGCAGCGAAGCCGGTATTGGGATCGGGGGCACAAGCCTTGTTGTGGTCGACGTTACATCACCATGCTGCGAGCCTCAATGGTACGGTCATCGCCCTGGCTTTTGTTTTCATTCTGGTTGGCTATGGAACCAAGGTGGGTCTTGCCCCCCTCAACAGCTGGTTGCCCGATGCCCATGCCGCCGGACCCAGTACGGTTTCGGCGGTGCTCTCCGGCCTCCTGCTCAATGTCGCGCTCTACGCCATACTGCGCTACAAAAGCTTGGCCGATGCCGCCGTGGGTTCCGCGTTTGCCTCGCGTCTACTCCTTGCTTTTGGACTGCTCTCCTTGCTTTTGGCTGCCTTCTCCATGCTCCGCCAGCATGACGTGAAACGGCTGTTTGCGTACTCCTCGGTAGAACATATGGGGATCATCTGTATTGCCTTTGGCTTGGGCGGACCACTCGCCATCTTCGCGGGGATCTTGCACATGCTTGGTCATAGCCTAGCCAAGTCTTCGGTATTCTATTCCGTGGGTCGCGCTGTGCAGGAAAATCATTCCCGCGAGCTGGAAGATCTCCATGGACTTTTTGCCCGTCGTCCTGCCATAGGTTGGTCTTTGCTTCTCTCTATTTTAGCAATTTTAGGCATGCCACCAGGCTCACTCTTTCTGAGCGAGTTTCTGATCATTGTCGCCAGTATCCAGCAAGCTTGGTTCATAACCCCGCTGCTACTTCTTGGCTTAGGAACGGCTTTTGCCGCCATTCTGCCCCGCCTTCTGCAAATGCTCTACGGTGTGCCAAATTCTCCGAGAGTCAACCTGAGTGGCAAAGACCTTCGTCCGGCATTTGTGCAAATCTTTTTGGTTATGGCCTTGGGCATCTGGATCCCCAGCTCCTTGGATGGCTGGATGCACAGCGTCGTCGGGCTACTGCAATGAACCAGGAAACGGTTTTCCCCGCCGGCGTCGGTGCAACCTTTTCTCTCGGTGGATCGCTATTCAGCGCCGAGGTCAGCGTCATAGACTGGCAAAGCGTTGCCCGGGAATTGCGACAACAGGGAGCGCGTTTGTTGGGAATTTGGGGCGAGTCCTTGGGTGATCGTGCTTTCCAGATTCACGCCCTGTTTTTGCAGAAAAGTGCCTGCCTTTGGTGTCGTCTTCGGCTTCCCGAGAACGCCGAAGAATTTCCCAGCCTTTCCGGGATTTTCCCCACGGCGTCAAGACAAGAGCGCGCCATCTCTGACCTAATAGGATTGCACCCACAGGGCAATGATGATGGCCGCCCCTGGCTGCGCCATGCAGCCTGGCCAGATTCCTTCTATCCCCTGCGGCGAGGTCCGATTCCACAAGCCGATTTGGGTATTCAGGGAGACGCGGATTATGCCTTTGCAACACTCTCCGGCGAAGACGTACACGAAATTCCTGTTGGCCCTGTGCATGCTGGCACTATCGAACCTGGACATTTTCGATTTAGCTGCCTGGGAGAAAAAGTTTTGCGTTTGGAAGAACGTTTAGGCTACACCCACAAAGGGGTTGAGCGACTGTTTCACGGACTAGATCCAGTGAGCGGCCTCACCTTGGCGGGGCGGGTAAGTGGTGACAGTACTGTGGCGTATGCCTGGGCTTACACCATGGCTCTGGAAAACATAGCCGGTATCACTTTACCTGAGCGTATCACCGCTCTGCGCGGTCTTTGCTTGGAACGCGAGCGCATTGCCAACCACCTGGGAGACCTGGGGGCAATGGGAAACGATGCTGGCCTCGCCTTCGCCCTCACGCAAATGATGGCGCTTAAAGAAGAGCTATTGCAGGAAAATGAACAAATTTTTGGGCACCGCTACCTCATGGATACGATCCGCCTTGGTGGAGTCGCCTTTGACCTCTCGCCTGCGGACTGTGAGCGACTACGCGCGAGTGGCGCGCGTTGGCAACAACGGCTAAGAAGTCTAGAACTATTACTGCGCGAGCATGCCGGCTTGCGCGATCGTCTCGTGGGTACCGGTCCTATTACACCAGATCGGGCGGCTCATTGGGGAATGGGTGGGCTCGCGGGTCGCGCCAGCGGCCAAGCTTGGGACCTGCGGGTGCATCTGACGCCTGCTCCGTATGATCGTTTTCCCATGACGATTGCCCTGGCATCCGAGGGTGATGTGGCGGCCCGATGGGCAGTGCGCTTTGCGGAGACATTTACCAGCTTACGTTGGCAAGACGACTTATTGGCCGCACTACCCGAGGGTCGTCACCGAACTTCTTGCAGGCTCCCGACGTTCGGGCAAGGTCTGGGTATGGTGGAAGGGTGGCGCGGCGAGGTATTTATAGCCGTGCGCTTGGAAGCCGGGAAAATCGTCCGCTGCCATCCGCATGATCCCTCCTGGTCCCTCTGGCCAGTACTGGAGGAGGCGGTACTACAGGATATTATTGCGGATTTCCCGCTCATCAATAAGTCCTTTAACCTCAGCTACAGCGGTCACGATCTATGAGGCCGATGTTCGGAGAATACGTATGTACCGCATTCTGAAAGAAGCTTGGCGTCTCGGTAAGGTAGGGGCGTCTGCGCCGCACCAGAAAAGCGCGGGATTATTTGCACACAGTGCCACCATTCGGCATGTAGATGCCGGCTCGTGTAATGGCTGCGAATTGGAGATCCAGGCCTTGAATGGCCCTCATTATGGTTTAGAACAAGCTGGCCTTCGTTTTACCGCGTCACCCCGTCATGCCGATGTGCTCCTGGTAACCGGCCCGGTGTCGCGGCACATGGCCGCCGCCCTGCAGGACACCTACGACGCCATGGCGCATCCCAAAAAGGTCTTGGCCTTGGGTGACTGCGCCTGTACTGGAGGGGTATTCAAAGCCAGTTATGCAGTCGTTGGGCCAGCAGAGACTATTCTCCCCGTACAGGGGCGTTGCCCTGGTTGCCCGCCAAAGCCGGAACAAATTCTCGAAGCCTTGGCAGCTTTATGCAACGATCAGGTCGACTCATGAGAAAAGCAGAGATTATTCAGGAATTGGCACGACGCTCGGGGATACATCCCAGCTTAGCCGAACATGTTCACGATAATTTAATGGAGATTTTTGCCGAAAGCCTATGTAGACTTGACCATGCTCCAATAGGTTATCTCGGATATTTGCGAGCAGTTTTTCGTAGCCCGCGCGAAGGCAGAAATCCTAAAACGAATGAACGCATTTTGATTCCGGCGCATGCTAAACTATACGTCCATACTGCAAAGGGTTTTCAGGATCGTTTAGAACGCCAGCTATTGCCGCAAGGAGACGATCCTGGCCATGCAACATGATGAGAAATATTTATATATCAAAAAGATCTTCTTGTATCTGGAATACCGGAGGTAATTTTTTCGGGGCAGTAATCCGCAACTGCTTATTGACGCTCATCCTACCAAATACTACTTCGATTGCCGAAGGTGAAACAGCAAACTCGCGGGCCAAAAAACGTACCATATGATCAGTAGCGCGGCCGTTTTCCGGCGCTGCGGTTACACTAACCTTGAGTTGTGTTCCCTTGGGTTTCCCAATCGCATCTTTAGAAGCGCTCGGTTTGCCAAGAATATTGACTACCAGCGTCTCTCCATCCCACCAGAAAAAGATTTCCCTTGCCATCTTCGTTATCAACAACTTGAATTCATTCGAATTTAT